>JAFYWV010000090.1 GCA_017546505.1 Bacteroidaceae bacterium | reverse complement strand
GCCCTTTTCATTGATGTAAATGTATGCGTGGCAAACGGGCTTGTCGATAGCAACATATCAATGTTTTTCTCTACGGCAAAATGCTTTTCAATGATTTGATAGACTTTCATTCTCTTCGCTGTTAAATTCGTGTTCTAATAACCTTTTTTTCTCTTCATTCATTATCCCGATTTGCAGATTTAGGCACTCGCGGTAAACATCGCTTTCATCTACCAAACTTTTCCATTCAAAGTGTTTCTGCATAGTGTCCTTAATTGTAACTGCCGCGTGGAACATTCTGTTTAACTCTTCATCTGTGAATTTGCTAAAATCTTTCATACTGCTACATTTTTAAGTGTGTTATGTTCGTGTACCAACCTATCAACGAAATTTGCACCGATGTTCAAACCAAACTTTGCCTTTAGGTGAAAAGCATATCGCAATGCTTTCAATGGCTCTTTTGTGTGGCAAACTGCACTCTGTGTCTTGTTAGGATTTTTTACATAGACTTTCCAAACTCTGCCTTTCTTTTCGGCTGTGATAACTCTCTTTGACTTAATTGCTTTCATACTATCAAAAAATTAAAATGAATAAACCAACATATTGTAAACTGAAATTTCAGACTCTCCGCAGATACGCTCGGCAATTCTGCTTGCCTCTTCTTTGCTGTGTGCTTCAACCGACAAAACGAAAATTTCATTATCAAAATCTTCAACCTCAACTTGAAACGATTTTATGCAATCGCAAGAGCTGGAGAGATTTTTTCTTCTATTGCCGTACTCTTCAAAAGGCAACAACTCATAAGCCGATGTGTGAACTGAATGTGTCATAGCTGTATTTGTTTAATGATTGAATGTTTATGCACTACGCTTTCGCTATCGAGATTTTTTATGTGCATTAAAGGGCAACACGCAAAGGCTATGACCTATCAAGGATTTATGTCAAAGAGAAATGTAATGAACAGTAAAATACTACCCGAATGGGTGGAGATTTTTGGTATAAACACCGCCTGTCCTTGTAGATAGCCTCGTGTCGCCAACTTCGCACCGAAAAAAGCCGTAGCAGGAAAGTATGTAGTGCTATTCAATCATAAATACTGCGACCGATGACACATAACACATCGGCTGTTGTTGCCTTCGGCGAACCTGCTTGGGCTCGGCATAGTAAAAGAATACTTTTCCTCTGCACTCACCTAAACGCAGCTTTGTCCAGAAGAGGCAGGCAATAAATACAAGAAACCCCTACAACGCAGGTTGCAGGGGTATGTAATGGGGATATGTGCGGTGGCTATTTAGCCTGTAGGGCGTGAATGAATTCGCCTACTGTCTGCATTTGGTTGACTACGAAAAGACCAGGTTCGCTGTCGATGCGTGGGTCTCTTGCAAAGGCCGACCAACAGCATTGCATCAGCTTCTTGTAAAGGGCATTCAACTCGAAATAGAGGCTCTTTACCTTGTCAAGAGTCGTTCCCTGGGAGAGTTCTGCCAACAGTTCATCGGCATACTCCTGAAAATGCAGGAAGTCCTCGCGGTCAATGGTGAGCTGATAAGGAGAAAAGGCTATAACATTCCTGTAAGTAGCCTCGCAGAAATCGGAGTATTTCCTTGCTACCTCAAGCGAGTCAATTTCATAGCCATCGGGTAACAGACCTTTAATATTATTGGTTACCTTGTGTTCCATATATAATAGTGACAGTTATTTTATCCATATATCAAACAGCATTCTCACCATCAAAATGCATTCTACGGTATCGTGTAATGAGGATGCCTGATTCAAGGGGCAATGATTCCATCAACTCCCAATAGGAAGAGATGCGACACCTGCCCAAAAGTTGCTTGCCCGAACCTGCTATGTACGGCAAAATCAGAAGTACTATTTCATTTACAACACCTGCCTTCATAAGCTCCATGACATAATCAATATTGCGGTCGGTTGCCTCAATAATAAAAGAGGTGTGCGAATCCTTTATCTCCTGAATGGAAAGCGGAACTGAAATTTCGCAATCTGCATTCTCAAAAAAACTGACTACACCCAATTTATGGTAGTTGATACCCCATTTGGTTTCGCCGGAACTATCCGATACGCAACCGTCCAATGAGAGCACCGAAAAAAGTAAAACACTCATTACAAATGTCGGACTGATCTCCTATATATAAACTGCAATGCAATAAGCCGTCGTGTGTCGCAAAAATAAAAAAGAGGCCTCTGTCGATGCAAAAATAACACAAAAAACTAATTTGTCACAAAATGAACAAAAATTCAACACACGCATAATATAACACTTGAAAGTGGCGAAATGTTTGGCACTATGGCGAGAAAAGGAAATAATGTTAAAAATACACCAATCTAACAAACAAACCTGCCAAGAAAAGTGTTATATATACATATTGTAAAATTGAGGTATGTTTTTATCACAGCATAACTTCGATGTATACCTATTGACTTACTGCTCTTCGGTGGATATATTTGCATTGCGGTGGATGCTTGAGTGGAAAAATCCTCCTTCCACATAATTTCGCATAGCAAACAGCACAATATGAAGAAGCAGTACACTACAGTCATTATAGAGGGGATGGACAGTCAAGTGACCATCCTGCACCTTTCTGCTGATACAGAAACAGTACTCAATGCACTCAAGTACAGCAACGACAATCGCCCCCTTACGCAAAGCGGAAAGCTTCAATACCAGGAAACAATATTCGTACGCAAGGAGAGTGGCTACAAGAAAGTATCTACAGATGACATCATTTACCTTGAAGCCCAACGGAACTACTGCAACATTCATCTTACAAAAGGCAACACCTACACGGTAAGCGTACCGATGAACGAGGTGTACGACGACCTAAATCCCTATGTTTTCAAGCGCGTTCACCGTTCTTACATCATCAATATGTCGCATATTGATACCTACTACGGCAATATGGTGGTGATGACAGAGAACCATCATATCCCCATCGGTCGCGACTACAGGGAAATTATATCAAACGAGTTTACACAGATAGGCTCACGCAAGAGAGTCAAGGCAAAAGCCTGAAAAATGCTGTCCGGTGGATAAATCAGCCGTTGGGTGGAACGATTTGTATAAACCAATCATGAAGGAGTAAATTAGCCAGCGTAAATCTACGCAAACTTAATTACTAACCATTAAAAGCTAAGAATTATGGCTATTGACACAACTCCTTCGCAAGTAGCAACCAGTGCGTTGCAAGCGATTCCTTTTGGTTCTATGATTGGTGGCCCACTGAAAGCGTGTATCGAGGCACAGGCTATGGCTGCACAGACCTCTTGGCAATTCATCCAGGAAGTCGGCTTGAATACCAACCCACAGACAGGTGAGAAAGAGGCAGTTAATGTATCGTTCCAATTTATGCAGAACGGACATATGGCACAACTTAATGTTCCATTGCTGACCATCGTTCCTATCCCGTACATTGCAGTACATTCAATCGACATCAACTTCAAGGCCAACATTTCAGCATCATCATCTTCTGTGACAGAGACAAGTTCTTCAGAGGCTATCGATGCCGGTGCAAATGTTTCAGCAAAGTTAGGTTGGGGACCATTCAGCGTACAGGCTGATATGAAAGCCAACTACTCTTCAAAGAAAGACTCAAAGGCAACACAGAACTCACAGTATAGTGTCGAGTACACTATGGACATCGCAGTGAAAGCAGGTCAGGACAGTATGCCTGCCGGTCTTGCCAAAGTGCTTGAACTCCTCGGCAGTTCTTTGGATGTTACCGATCCAAACGGAACACTCGAACTAAACCTCGCAAAGGCAAAAGCCGGCGACCGTCTTATAGCAACCTATAAGAACAAGGAGGGCTTGTTCGACCCACAGACGATTGTAAACAGCAACAAGGAGTTGCAGTTCACTATCGACGGTGACAATGCAGTATGCGTAATCCCACAGAACCCACAGGCTAGCTACTCAATCACAGCCGGCAAGAAGACAGCCGTCGTAACAGTAGTGACCGAGAAGAAGGCAGAGACTGCTGCATAATGTTAAACTAAACCCTCATTACTTATGGCTCAATTAAGCACGATAATAGGCTCTATCCTACGCGATATGGTATATGCACAGCACCAGGCCAATATGTATGCATCCACTTTGGAAGAGGCATACCGCAAGAGTGGCCGTCTCGAGCAGTTCGCAATGCCGGCAATAGCCCTCGGGGAAATGGAACTCACGGTGCGATATGGCATTACCGAAACCGACAAGGAGACAGAACAATTCGAGGTGAATTATCCTGTACTTCGCGACAATATACGGCATATTTGCCGTGCCGGAGCAAAACTGCTCATACGGAGCGCATTGCCAATCCTCAAGACCATATTGAAAAACACGCCGAAGATAGGCGATGTCCATATTGGCGAACTGGACTCAAACCCCGAATTGAAGCGTAAGTTCAGTGCTTTTTTGAGCCATAAGATTTACATTGCCATACAGAATGACCCACTTGCCATAACCAACGATGACGGCACAATCAACGAAGAGGTAATAACAAACATATATGTCCACATCTGCGAGGAGTATCTTCTGCACCACGATGAAATCGAAGAGATTATCGCCCAACACAAGGATGACAACATCACGGAGAAGGTCACAAACGCAGTAAGAGAGGCTGCAGAACTTGAAGTGCCGTCCATCGTGGCCGGTATGAACAACAAACGTAAGCGTATGATGCCGTCAGTGGATGTGGTGGTAGGAACTGAAGAACTTAACAAACTGCCCGAAGAAGCCATACACACCCTGCACTTCAAAGTGACACCGCAGACAATCAATCTATACACCAAAGAATAACCTTACACAATTATGGATAGCGAGAAAAGAACAGTAAGTACCCAAATAATGGAACTCAAAGACCTTATTTCGGGACCACTTGTAGCCACCATAGATGCCGATACCATTTCCACACGCAGGTATTTGAGCTATCTCTATGAATTGGCATTCGACAAGTACGACCACGCCACAGGTAAGGTAGGTAATCTGCGTTCGTTGGAGTTCACATACTCAACAAGAGACAACGACGGCCGACACGCCCACCGTGTCCGCATCCCTCTCCTCACCCTTGTACCTCTGCCATTACTACAGGTACAAGAGGCAGACTTTGAATTTGACATTCAGATTATAGATGCTGTATCAGCCGACAAGAACGCAACATTCTCACTCAAAACTCCTGAAAGCGACACAGCCGAGGCAAACAATGAAGTAGCTGAAGGTGTAAAACTGCGTGTTGCAATGGCCGCATCCAACATCGAGAAAAGTGATGGGGTCAAGAGCCGTCAAGGACTCACCGCCAATATGAAGGTCAATGTCAAGATGCGACAGGCCGATATGCCCGGTGGAGTGTCAAACCTTTTGGGGCTTATCACAAATAACTTGCAGATAGAAGATGCCAACGAAGAAAGTTAAAAGAATATGGAAACTAACAAGATAGCACCTCAACAGCGAATACCCGGAATGCCTTGCCCCCGATGTGGCAATTTTATCCCGACCTCAATAAATGAACTGCTTTCTGCCAACTACCTGCGTTGCCCTACCTGTCAGCTCCAACTAAACATTGACAGGCAAAACTCCCGAAAGGCACTCAATGCCCTTGAAAAGGTAGAAGAGGCACAAAAGCAACTGGATGAAAAGAGTAAATTCAATGGATAAAGAGTATGAAAATCCTTGAGAAATTATCCCATTGGCTAAAAAAGGTATTTGCCATAAGATCGGGCAAACCCAAAAAAGAAAAGCAACCACTTACACCCGAAAGATATATTGAACGGCTGACAGCCTACCTCACCAACATATCATCGGGCAAGGCGGTAAAGCTCAAGAAGAAGAATATGCGTAATATATGGCATTGTGATGTAGAGACACTGCACGATGCATACCTATTATATATAAGCCTACCCGATGTCGTAAGCAGTGAAATCACACTCAAATACATTGCCGATACTCTTTATTACACAGTAAAAGTACACGAAACAATGATGCTTGAACTTGCAAACCGTGCCACAGGCAAAGATTTTGTAGCCACGATAACACTCTACAAGGAGAGTGAGAAGCTGCTGCAAATAAAATTCAAGCTAATGCAATAACCTTTATACATTATATATATGGAAACAATCAGACAGAACTCCCGGGGCAAAGAAGTGACATACTTGCAACACCTCTTGAATATGCACGGCTACAGCCTAACGGCAGACGGCATTTTCGGCAAAGGAACAGACAGAGCTGTACGCGAGTTCCAAACAAAGTGCGGACTCACAGCCGACGGCATAGTAGGAACACGCACCTGGGAAATGTTGGAGAGTGACGATGTGGAGAAAATGATAAGCCTCCAACTCACTGAAGAGGACTTCCAACGCTGTGCCACTACACTTGATGTAGAGGTGGCAACAGTAAAGGCCGTGCAAGAGGTGGAGACCGGTGGCAGAGGCGGCTTCTTTGAAATTGACAAACCTGCAATCCTCTTTGAAGGTCATATCTTTTGGAACGAACTCAAGAAGCGTGGTAAGAACCCCGAAGATTACACCACCTACAACGAGGATATATTATATCCCAAGTGGAGTAAGGAGCATTACAAAGGTGGAATAAAGGAATATGAACGCCTTGAGAGAGCCATTGCCATAGATGAAGAGGCTGCCATAAGCTCTGCAAGCTGGGGCTTGTTTCAGATAATGGGCTTCAACTACGCAACCTGCAAATGCGACAGCGTACAGCAGTTCGTTGCACTTATGAAAGAGAACGAGGGTAAGCAGTTAGACCTGTTCACCGCCTTTATACAAAGCAACAGACTCGACACCTATCTGCGTAACAAGGACTGGGCCGGTTTTGCCAAACGCTACAACGGACCTGCCTACGCAGAAAACCAATACGACAAAAAACTAGAAAAGGCCTACCACAAACACAAATGTTAGTTCTTTCTTTATCAGAGGTACGGAAGATTCCATCACTTCCGTACCATTTTTTTACAACTTTATTTTACTAAATGAAAGTTAACGAAATAAAAATAAAGTTTGTTTGTTAAAAATAACACAAGTTAAATAAAAAAAGCACAGAAATTTCACTATTTTTGTGCCATTGAAATATATACAAACAAAAGATTATTAACCTAAAAAACGAGAGAATAAACAAAATCATCAATTACTAAAAAACAGAATTTAAGGTGGACAGAAATCAAGTAAATAGCAACAACTGCGGTGTGTGGGCATCATTTGTTCACCCTCCAACAAATGCTGTTTTCATTGCAATGACACCTGACCACAACCACAGAAAACAACAGGAATAAACGCTGCACAATCAATGGCTAATATATTTCAATAAAAACACGCCATTAAGTTGTGCTTTTTTATGTATAAAATTTAACCTAATATGAAAAAAACTCTACAAACTTTATTATTTGCTTTAATAGCAATTATGATGCCAATAGGAGCATCAGCACAAGAGACAGAGAGCGGTAATGATACCGAATATGGCACCACTTCCGATGCTGAAGGCGCTGCTGTTGAAGT
>JAFYWV010000089.1 GCA_017546505.1 Bacteroidaceae bacterium | reverse complement strand
TGCCCGCTGCGATTGTCGTTATCAGATTCGATCTCCCAAATAGCTTTTTAAAGCCATAACATACTCCTCAAAAGCCGAGACCCCATCGGGTGTAATTGAACACGTTGTACACGGCAGCTTCCCCTTGAAACTTTTCTCCACACTTATATAGCCGGCCTTCTGCAACTTATCAATCTGCACGCTTAGGTTACCGGCCGTAGCCTTTGTCTGTTCTTTTATGTATACAAAGTCGGCACTCTCCACACTAATAAGTAAAGAAATGACAGCAAGACGCAACTCGGAGTGCAACAACGGATTCAGTTCTTTAAACATCTTTCTTACGGTTAAGAATGTGACCTGGAACAACAAGCAACATAAATATTATCACTGCAAAGATAATACATTCTGTCAAATAAAGCCCACCATAATAAGCGACATCTTGGACTGTATGGGAACGTACATAAGCAAACTCAGCAATGGCGAATGCCACCGGCGAGATTATCGCAACCACTCCACTCCTTTTTACAACCTTATCCTTAATGACAACAGCTGTCACGTATGTACCCACGCCCATCAACACAACAATTGTGGGAAAGACACCAACACCGAAACCGCAGTAGAAAGGGATAAACACCGATGCAATGCCGATACCTGTCCACACAGCACCCACACAACGGTCTATGTAGTTTACCGCACCTCTCTCCTGCCTGTTCAGGCAAAGCATAAGCGGCCATCCTATCAAAGGTATCGCACCCCATAACCACAGGTATGGCATAAAGTCATCAGCAAAAGCCACAATCAAAGCCTGTATAATAGAAACAAGCACAGTCGTGTACCCCCAGATAAGAAAAGGCGTTCCAAAATCCCGTCCCATTCGCGCACGTGAGTCATTTATCATTGAGGTAATAAGTTCAAGACTTTCGGCCTCATTCATTTTTCTTTCTTCCATAATAATAATTTTATTTGTAACACATCAAGTATAAATGGATATCCGCAACAAATATAAAGTGGTTTATATTATAAACCAAATATTTTTTTGATTATTTTCTGGAGAATAGAAAAATAATACACACAAAAAAAATCGGAGTATCCAAACGGACACTCCGACATTCTAATTTATAGCTTCAATTACATCAAGCTGTTTGCAAGTGCGAGAATCTCCTCACCGATTGCATCGGCTGCCTCCTGTGTGGGACCCTCGGAATAGATGCGGATGATTGGCTCGGTGTTGCTCTTGCGCAAGTGGACCCAAGTCTCGGGGAAATCGAGCTTCACACCATCGACCGTATTGATTTCGGCCTTGCCTGCGTATGTGGCCTTGATTTTCTCAAGGATAGCATCTACATCACAACCAGGTTTCAAATCAATGCGGTTCTTGCCCATAAAGTAAGCAGGGTATGTTGCACGAAGTTCGCTTACGGTCTTCTTCTCGTGGGCAAGATGGCTTAAGAACAAGCAGATACCTACCAAAGCATCTCGGCCGGCGTGGCAAGCAGGATAGATGACGCCACCGTTACCTTCGCCGCCGATGATGGCATTTGTCTCGCGCATCTTGGTAACCACATTCACCTCACCCACAGCCGATGCTGTGTATGTGCAACCGTGAGCATTTGTAACGTCGCGGAGCGCACGTGTTGAACTGAGGTTTGAAACGGTGTTGCCGGGAGTGTGCTTCAAAACATAATCGGCAACAGTAACGAGTGTATACTCCTCGCCATACATCTCACCATTCTCACAGATGATAGCCAGACGGTCAACGTCGGGGTCAACAACAAAAGCAACATCGTTGCCACCCTTTGCCATCAGGCCCATAATGTCGCCGAGGTTCTTTGCAAGCGGCTCGGGGTTGTGCTGGAAGTCACCTGTTGGCTCGCAATAGAGCTTGTCTACCTTTGTAATGCCCAACTTCTCGAAAAGTTTTGGCAGTATCACACCACCTACCGAGTTCACACAGTCAATGGCAACCTTGAAACCGGCAGCCTTGATAGCCTCAACATCAACCAAAGGCAAAGCAAGGACAGCCTCAATATGCTTGTCGTCATACGACTCGTCAAGACGGTATTTACCAAGAGTCTCTACATCGGCATAGTCAAATTCCTCGGCAGCTGCAATGCGGAGAACCTCCTGACCCTCTGCAGCATTCAGGAACTCACCCTTCTCATTCAGAAGCTTGAGCGCGTTCCACTGGCGTGGGTTGTGGCTGGCTGTGAGGATTATACCACCACAAGCATCCTCCATTGTAACAGCGACCTCCGTTGTAGGAGTAGAAGCCAAGCCTATGTCAACAACATCAAAGCCCATACCCATAAGTGTACCGCAGACAATCTTGTTGACCATCTCACCCGAGAGACGGGCATCACGGCCCACAACAATCTTGTTTGTTGTCTTTGTGGTTGTCTTACGTATCAGCGCTGCGTACGCCGATGTCAACTTCACAACATCAAGAGGAGTCAAACCTTCATCGGCTCTACCGCCGATGGTACCTCTGATACCCGAAATAGATTTAATTAGTGTCATTTATAGTTAATTTAAGGTTATTCATCCATCAGCACCTGATTTGCCGGTTGCAATCTTATCTGGTAAAGGCAAGGGTAGACATAAGTTGCCGCAGTAGAAGTTCCCTTGGTGTGCGGCACAATTATTTTAACTTTTGCCAAATTGCTCTGTTTGCGTGTAAAAGTGAGAAATCTAAGCGGCACAAGCCAACCGGTCGGCACAGAACTGCCGTAATACTCCTTCATCACACCATAAGTGAATGTCGCCGTATAAGAACCACTATTGTTCGTCACACGCATCTCATCATCATCGGCTGCATACAGATTACCGGATATTGTATCACCCTCCTGGATATTATACTCATAGAACTCGACCAACAAATCAATATTATCCCCATCTTTTATGCTATATGCCGTAGAATCCGTCTTTATCGGATTGTTGATAATCTGCATATACACATCGTCAACCAATACAAACTCATTGTTATCAACGTCCGTAGTATAGTCATTCTCAACAAACGTCTCATACGGAATAACGTTAATCTTCATCTCGTTGATGTAATCACTTACAGCCTCGCGCTCCTTCTCCTTCATCTCGGAGTAGGTAACGGATTTGTCGCACGATGCAAAAGTGAGCGCAAAAAGCAAAAGAAATAAAAAACCGTTCAACTTATCTTTCAACATACCGATATTCAAAACTTGTGATATAAAATTCATCAATAATACAACTTTTTGCGAAGATACAAAAACAAAAGCAAAAAATCCGAACTTATTCAGCAAATAATCACAAAATAACGTTTTTTACACAAAAAGTAAAAAGAATGCAGATTATAAAGCACATCATCCAAAGCCGCACTCTACATAAAAAGGTTTCTATCAATCTCTCAACTCATCAAGTTTGTTCTTTTTAGCCCTCCTATAGAGACGTTTGGCTTCTTTAACCTTTTCAAACTGACGCTCAACTTTCTTGTCCCCATCCATAGCTTTCCGCCTCAGTTCTGCAAACTCTTCAGAGTGTTCACGCAACAGGGCTGAATACTCGGCATTGAGCTTACGATTGACTTGACGGAGTTCTTCCTTGTCCTTTACTGCAACAATCTGCTCTGTTGCATCATCAAAAACAGAGATAGTCTTATCATAGACATTTTCACCACAGGCAGAGAACAAAAATAGAGAGGTTACAAGCAATAGTATCTTTTTCATAGTTAAAAAAATTATCGGATAAAAAACAATCAAATGTATCAAAACAACGGGGCTCATTCAGTCAACTCGGCCTTGTACTTCTGCAGCGCCTGTCTAAAACGTTCAACAGCCATCTCCATCGTACCGTAGATTTCACCACCCGAGGCATTCTTGTGACCGCCACCGTTAAAGAACTCAGCAGCCACACTGTTGCACGGGAAATCATCGACACTGCGCAACGACACGTTCACCTTGCCGGGCGACTCCTCACGCAAGAAACAAGAGAAGCGCAACCCCTTTATTTGAAGCGGTTGGTTCACTAGCCCTTCCGTATCACCCTTTGAAGCGTAGAAGCGCATCAATTCACCGTGGGACAGTGTAATCAACGCCGCATTATATTTGTTATAGACTTTAAGTTTGTCATACATTGCATAGCCCCACAAACGCATTTTTGTGACTGAGAAGTTATAGAACACCTTTCGATATATCCAATCTTTGTCAATACCCTTATCTAACAGTTCTGCTATTATCAGATACACATCCTTGCGGGTAGAGGCATAGGCAAAAGCACCGGTATCGGTCATCATTCCCGTGTAGACACACTGCGCAAATTCAAAATCCATAGCATCACAAGCACCCAGAGCATTCACAACCCTGAACACCAATTCACAAGTAGAGCAAGCCTCGGGGTGCGAGATTAGAATATCGAACTCCGCCGACGGTTGAAGATGATGGTCAACCAACACCTTTGTAGCCGTGGATGCCAGCAGCTGTGATGCCATATCTCCGGTACGCGAAAAGACATTGAAGTCAAGACAGACAAGCACATCGGCAGATGCTATTACATTATCACAAGTATCCTTGTCTGCATCATAGAACAAGATTTCATCAGCACCCGGCATCCAATTCAAAAAAGCCGGAAACGCATTAGGCAACACAACTTTGACATCCTTGCCAATGTTACGCAAATAGCGGTACATTGCCAGCGACGAGCCAACAGCATCGCCATCGGGGTTCTTATGAGCAACCACAACAAATCTGTCGGCATTTTTCATAATCTTACCGACAGCATCCACATTTTGTTCAGATATCAAATTTTCAATCATTCGTCATTCTTTTAATTCACGCACGAAGATATTACATCAGAAGCAAAAAAACATATTTTAGGCTAAATATTTTCAACCCCGACACAATTATTTCTCACGCAAAGGGACAATCTCAAAGCTATCACTATGCGGCACTATTGCCACCCCTCCACTCCTTGAAATATCAACTACTTCAACACCCGTCACAACACTTTCGCGCAAAATCCTTTCCCTGCTACGTTTGTAGAGCGAAGCATCCAGCAGCACACACCCGGCCGGATAGACCTCTTGCAGCTCCTTTATCGGACCAAGAAATCCCCTACAAAGCAAGACGATATCCACCGGCTCTGTAAATATATTTTTGCGCCATAGGTCATCAGCAAGCAATTTTATCTTCAACCCACCATATTCAAGCACCCCTCTTTTATGAACAAACTCATCACATTCATAATCCCCGTTAATCCACAAAGGCTCGCAAAGCCCCTCGCGCTTTATATAAGGCGTCGACACATATTCATATTCAGCATCCATTTGCGGCACTGTCGACAAAAGCCAATTTTCACCACCGGAAGCAACAATGTGCAACAATGGATTTTTATTATTGTTATACACAATCAAACCCGGCGAGGCCTCTTTTCCATCACATACAGCAATTGCAACACCCCCAAGCAACACAGAACAGCACACGACAAACAATGCAAACAGCCATTTGCGGTTTATCAAAAAATAAGAAAGCAATACAAGCAGCAACATCACACAGCACCCCCCAAGCACCCCTATCGGCGGCAAAGCCAATGACACACCGGGCAATGATGCAATGAAGGAGACACCTGTATTCAACATATCAACAACATATTGCAGCAAGCAAGTAAACAACACCCTGAAAGGAAGAAAAAAATGGGTGGCAAGCAGCATAAGCGCCAGGGCAATCAGGACAAAAGCCAGTGGCACGACAAAAATATTTGTCAACAGTGAATTGAGTGGCAAAACCCCAAAGTGATACCAGACAAAAGGCATAGTACCCAACTGCGCCGCAAACGACATAATGAGCAGATTGACAACATATCGGTAAACCACCCCACGCTCGGCGACCTTGAAGAGACGTTGCAAGTGAGGAGCCAGCATTAATATGGCAAACACGGCCGAGAACGACAGTTGAAAGCTGACATCAAACAGCGAGTGCGGAGAGAACAACAGCATAACGATTGCAGCAAAAGCAAGCGAACTTACAGACGACGCATCCTGACGCAGACAACGGCCCAGCGACATCAATGTAAAGAGAATTGCAGAACGCACCACCGACGCCGAGAAGCCTGCAATGTAAACAAAAGCCCAAAGCACAGCTACAATAATCATTTCGCGCGGGACTACAACCCTGCGACTGCGCCCTTTAAAAGGGAGCAAAACTGTAAGAATTAGATAAAAAATACCCAAATGCAAACCGGAAAGGGCAAGGATGTGACTTGCACCGGCCACGGCATACTCCTCCTTAAGTTCGCGCGAGAAATCACGTTTCTCGCCAACAGTCAATGCAGACAAAAGAGACAGTCTGTCACCCTCAAAGCCAAATTCACGATACAGGTTCACAATCCTCTCACGAGCCGACAAGGCACGCATAACAAGTGTCTTTTCTCCTTTTCGGAGCAAACTCCAACTGTCACCCCAAAGATATGTTGAACCCGTTATCCCTTTTACATAATAGTATCCTTCGACATCAAATTCGGCCGGATTACCGGCATTTTCAGGCGAACGAACCTCAGATTTAAAACGCAAGACATCACCCACCTCAAGCGCGTCAGCTTCAACCGAACGCGGCAGATAGATATACACTTCACCACGTGTGCGAGCACCCGTAACAGTTGAGCTGTCAACATCAACGACATCTGAAAGAACTTTAGTAGAAGCCCCCTTGTGCTGCGGAACCTCAAGCAATTGCGCTTCATAGATACGAGTACCGTCGGGCCACTGCGGCTCCATCGTCAAACGTTGCTTATACTCGACAAAAGCTCCTGCCGCAAACATAAAGATGAGCGCGCCTACACCGAATAGCCACCGAGGAGATTTCTTCGACAGCCCGAACAGCAAAATAAACAAAGAGACAGCCGATAAGGGCAAAAGCTCGACCGCCCCCAAGCCGCAATACCAAGAAATGACAATACCAATTACCATCGGCATTGACAATTTCAGCAAGGGGTTACCACTGAGCAGTTGATTTCCGGCCACTATGTATTGAACGTTTTATTTATAGGGCACGTAATGCCGATATAACAGCGTGTGGGTCGGCATCCTTGAACACAGCATTGCCGGCAACAAGAGCATCCGAACCGGCACCGGCAAGCAGTTTGCCTGTCTCGACATTCACTCCGCCATCAACCTCAATGAGAGCCTTCGAACCTGTCGAGTCAATGAGTTCGCGAAGCTCGCGCACCTTGTTTACAGTGTGAGGAATGAACTTCTGACCACCGAAACCGGGGTTTACGCTCATCAAAAGAACCAGGTCGAGTTCGTGGATTATATCCTTTAACAAGTGTACAGGTGTTGATGGGTTCAAGGTAACACCGGCCATCATACCGGCATCCTTTATCTGTGTAACTGCACGATGCAGGTGAGTGCAAGCCTCATAGTGTATATTCATAATCTTTGCACCCAATTCTTTCACTGCAGGCAGATAATTCATTGGTTCAACAACCATCAGGTGCACATCGAGCGGTTTCTCGCACAACTCGGCAACATATTTGAGCACCGGAGGGCCAAAAGACAAATTCGGGACGAATACGCCATCCATAATATCAATGTGCAGCCACTCGCAAGTGCTGCTGTTAATCATTTTCAAATCCTCTTGCAAGTTGCCGAAATTCGCCGACAACAGCGATGGTGAAACTATCTGTGCCATATTATTTTTTATTTCTGATGCGAAGATAGTACAAAGGTAGTGGAAAAACAAAAGTAAAGAGGGGCAAAATAGCCATCACCCTAGATTGAGTATTGGTTTTATGCCATTTTTTTATTTATTTTGCAGATAGATGCAAGCATAAACAAACAGTGATAATATATGAAAAAAGTTTTATTCTATGCACTGCTCTTCATCGCAGGCATATCATCAACAAATGCACAGGAGATTTTCTCGAAGACATTTAAAGAGGGCACTCCCGTGCACATATCAAACAACCGCGACAAGGCGTTTGCCATAAAGGCCGGCAAGCCCGGCCAGAATATCAAGAGCGGAAAATCGTCATACACCACCGACGAGATATGGTATCTTGTAGGCAACCAAGAGTGTTTCAAACTCTACAATCAGGCGTCAGGTAAAAAATATGCATTGAAACTGGAAAGCAACGAAAGCGGCGCTGCAGTAATAATGACAAGCGAGAATGAAGCGACGCTGCTCACAATCACCGCACAGGATGATGGCAGCTATGCAATTTCGCCCAAGGATGCGCCCGAGCAAAGTTTCAATATGTTTGGTGGTGCAGGCAAGGACATCAAGCTCTACTCCAGCAGCGACAAAGGTGGACATTGGAATTTCAAGCCCGTTGATATGAGCCGTGCACTTGAAATTGAATACAATGCAAACTGTGAAGGCGCACTTGAAACAAATTATAAGATAGGAGAAATTTCAATCTCAATAGACGGACAGAGCGGAGCAATAACACTTGACCGCAACAATATCCCCAAGAAAACAGTATGTTACCTGCCCAAGGATGCAAAGGTGGGCATATCCTGCAAGAAAGCATATCACGGTTGGAAGATGGAGATTAACGGCAATGAAGAGATTGCCGAGCAGACACTGCCCGAGAAGGGCTTGCAAGTGGCAATCAACATCACAGCCGACAAGGAGAACCGTTACCAGTATCTCTACTACTCGCCCGACGAAAAGGGAGTACCCTACCGCATCCCCGCCATCACAACAACAGCAAACGGTTATGTATTCGCCATCAACGACTACCGTCCTTGTGGCAATGACATAGGCTTTGGCGAGGTGGACCTTGTTATGCGCCACAGCACAAAGGCCGGTGAGGAGTGGGACGGCACATCGTGGACCGCACCCGTGAAGATTGCCGACGGCGTTGGCAAGGAGGCTGCCGAGACCTGGCTTACAGGATTTGGTGACCCGGCAATAGTAGCCGACCGCGAACGTAACGAAATCCTAGTAATGAGCGTGTGCGGAAACCGCCTGTGCTGGCACGGCAACTACGGTGCCGGAACAGAGGAGAACCCCGAGAACCCCAACCGTATGGCACGCCTGCGCATAATATATAATGAGGAGAGCGGCAAGTGGGAAGCAACAGAACCCGAAGAGGTTACATACGACATCTATCCACTTTTCAAAGACAAGGACGGCAAGTCACACGTGGGCTCAATGTTCATTGGCGCCGGCCGCATAGCACAGAGCAGTATGATAAAGGTCGGCGACTACTACCGCATATACTGCGCAGTGTGGGCTGTTGAGACAGGAAGCTACCGCCACCATAACTACGCGCTCTACTCCGACGACTTTGGCAAGACCTGGAACCTGCTTGGCGAGCTTGGCAACGATTTCAACGACAGCCCGGCACCCTACGGCAACGAGCCCAAATGCGAGGAGCTACCCGACGGCAGTGTGCTCTTGAGCAGCCGCAAGGGATATGGCCGCTACTTCAATGTGTTCCACTACACCAACTTTGAGAAAGCCGAAGGCTATTGGGACGGCGCTGTGGCAACCGACCAGGTGGGCAACCTGAAATTCGGCAGCAACGACACCAACGGCGAGCCTTTGCGCATTGGCAACGTACTGTTCCAATCTGTACCCACTGGCAACAACCGCAGTGGCGTGTCAATCTTCTACAAGACACTTTCTGATGACCCTGCCACATATACACCGACAGAACTGTCAAATGGGTGGAGAAAGATTCAGATAACCGACCGCGAGTCGGCCTACTCATCGATGTGCATACTGCCCGACGGCAACATTGGTCTCTACTACGAAGAGGAGCCCGGCGGCTACTCAATGGTATACGTACCTATTGAATTGGCCAACAAACTCGACTGTATGACATACTGCTGCTATTTGCCGTTCCGTTGCGACAAATGCAAGAAAGGTTTGGAGTGCAAAACAATAGTCCTTCTTATTGATGATATGTAAAAAAAAGAATAAGCCAAACCACATAAATTTGCCCCGCAGACATCACAATGTCAGCGGGGCAAATTATATATCAGAAGCCGTGGTTAAACTCTAAGCTCTAGCTATTACTCGAACGAGCGCAAAAGTGCTATTTCCTCGGCCCAACGAGCCTCATCGGGAGTCTCAAGAATAATGGGCATATTGTCGAAACGGGGGTCTTTCATAAAACGCTTGAAAAAGTCGATGCCAAGCAGACCTATGCCTACGCTGTCGTGTCTGTCAACACGTGAGCCAAGCGGTTTCTTGGTATCATTGAGGTGTATCGCCTTCAAATATTCCAAACCTATCACTCTCTCCAGCTCACCGAAAGCGCCGTCGTAATCGCCTACAATGTCATAGCCGGCAGAATAGAAGTGACAGGTATCGATGCACACACCCACGCGGCTCTTGTCATCCACGCGGTCTATGATATAGCGGATTTCCTCCAATTTATTGCCCACATTGCTACCCTGCCCTGCAGTATTCTCAATTACAGCGGTCACTCCCTTAGTCTTTGAAAGTGCCAAATTTATGTTCGCCGCAATCTCATCAAGGCACTGCTCAACAGAAATCTTGTTCAAATGGCTGCCGGGGTGGAAGTTGAGCATCGTGAGCCCAAGCTGCTCGCAACGCTGCATCTCATCGAGGAATGCCGCACGCGATTTCTGAATAGCCTCTTCATCGGGGTTACCCAAATTTATCAGGTAACTGTCGTGAGGCAAAATATATTGCGGGGCAAAGCCCCCCTTAGCGCAGTTCTCCTTGAAAAGTTCTATACTCTTTGCAGTGAGTGGAGGCGCCACCCACTGACGTTGGTTCTTGGTAAATAGGGCAAAGGCATTTGCGCCTACTGCCGTAGCATTGAGCGGAGCATTCTCTACACCGCCACTTGCCGATACGTGAGGTCCTATAAATTTCATATAAATTCTTCGTTTTTGCTAAAATAGTAAAAAATATGCCGGCAGAGGCCAATTTATCAGAATTTAACCCTGCCGGCATTATAAATCATCTAAAGTTTTTCAAAGTTTTGGTTCTTCGGCAGCAGTCACCTGCAGAGCAAAGAATTTGTTACCGCCACGCAACAGGTTACGCACCTCACTGAGAAGCTCGTGACTCTCTTGTATAAGGTTCAGATATACAAAGTCCATTCGCAAGCTGCCATTGCTTTGGTGCAGGCGCATAGTCTGCTCCTTGCGCAGATTTGCAAGCTTATGCTTCAAATTCTTGGCTCTTGCAGAAACCTCCTCGGCATTGGTGTAGTCACCCGTTGCAATAATGTCATTAATATCCTTCAACACTTTATAGACATCACTGCAATATGGAGCAAACTCCTCGACATAGCTCTTTGACAATGGGTTGAAACTATTGTCAGCGTGTTCCCTCATCGGTTCACCAATACGTGTAAGTGTATTGAGCATCTGCTGACAACTGTTTGTACACAGATGATACCAGGTACTACGCTCAAACGCCATCTGCTGGTCAATACGTTGCAAGCCACGTGTCTCGGCACGGCGCTGTTTTTTCATCAAGGCTTTCTCCTCTACAATCTTTATGAGAGTACTCTTCAAGGGGCGTAAAGCATCCTTAGAGAAAGACTCGAACATCTTCTTGTAGGCCTCAGCCGAAAATTCCAGTGTATGGGCGAGAGTCTCGGACGTATGAGCTTTGAGATTATCCCACACCTCTGTCTGGTTCTCGGACTTCAGGATGACATTCATCTTTTCATCTACCTTCTCGGCCGATTTCTTCTTGTTGTAATTGATGTGGCTACGGACAAGCAGGTAAATGACAACAGCAATCATTATGTACATTGCAACAATACCACCATAATTCATAACTGTTGCAACAAGTGCTGCAATGATAAATGCAGCACCGGCAGTGATGAACCAACCACCGATTACCGAAACAACACCGGTGACACGGTATACAGCACTCTCCCTACCCCAAGCACGGTCGGCAAGCGAAGAACCCATACCTACCATAAATGTCACATAAGTAGTTGAAAGCGGTAACTTGAGAGACGTTCCGACAGCAATGAGCAGACCGGCAAGCACCAGGTTCACCGATGCACGCACAAGGTCAAATGCAACATCCTCACGCTCTTCGAGTGGGATAAAACGCCTACCAACCCACGTTTTCACGACTTCCGGGGTATTACGTATCACTGCATCGGACATCTTTGTCACCGCACGTACAATGTTGCGTGCAACAGATGATGTACCGAACATCTCATTCTCCTCGTTCTGCTGGCTTGAGAGGTCGATTGAAGTCTGCAAAACCTTGCGGGCCTTCTTGCTTGTAAAAAGGGCATATACCATAACGGCACCGGCACCAATGAGGAAAAGGATATTTGTTGTCGCCGGCAAATTAAGCGACTCCATAGTCATACCGACATTTCCACCCTGAGAAACGAATGTCTGGAAAGACTCAAGACCGGCAAGTGTAACACCAATGAAGTTCACAAGGTCATTTCCCGCAAATGCCATAGCCAGCGAGAATGTTCCCATAAGCACGACAATCTTCAATACATTAACCTTGCAGAAATGCAGAAGCTGCATCAGAACAGTCATAACGACAAAAGCACAAAGAATGAACTTTACTGTATCTTCAAAGACAAAATCCTGCACAACAACGGGAAGCATAGCTTTCAGCGAACTGCCTTTCAATCCCTTTACAATCATAAAATAGAGGATTGCCGTAGAAGCAAAACCACCATAAAGTCCAATCTTGCGCCCAAGATTCTTACGGTAGTGGAATGTAAATATCACACGAGAAATCCACTGGACAATAAGACCGAAGATAAACGCTATGGCAACAGAAAGGAATATTGAAATGATAATTGTCATTGCCCTGTCGGTATTGAGCATTCCCAATCCCTCACCCGATGAAGCAAGCAAGGCTGTTATGAACGAAGCTCCCAGCAACTCAAACACCATCGACACAGTTGTAGACGTTGGCAGACCGAGCGAATTGAACAAGTCAAGCAGGAACACGTCGCTAATGACTACAGCAAGATAGATGCACATCACATTTTCAAAAGTGAAAAAACTCGGGTCAAAAATACCGTGACGCGCAACATCCATCATACCACTGCTGAATGAAGCACCCACAAAGACACCCACAGCAGCCACAATAAGCACGTGTTTGATTTTTGCAGCCCTTGAACCGACTGCCGAACTCAAGAAATTAACAGCGTCATTGCTCACACCTACAGTGAGGTCAATAATGGCAAGGACAAACATAAAAGCTATCACAAACATATACGAGAGCTCTAAAGAGCCTAGCCCCGATAGGTAAGAGATAATGTTGTTAAAGAAATCCATATATTATTGAATAATGTTTTTCAAGCCAACACGACATATTCAGATAAAAGGCATACCCCCATTACCGCATTGCCGCAAATATGTCACAAAAATATTCATAAAATTCAAAAAACAAAATAATATTTCCAAAAAAATGGCAATACACTATCACTATATATTTAAAAAAAACAAAACGAAGTCTCAAGCAACGAAAAACTCCGAATTACAATTGTAATCCGGAGTTGCACTCTACTTCAAGCCAGTTTTCAGAAATCATACCTTGCCGAGAGGTTTATTCTGTTTGCATTATAGGTCTTTTCATCGAAATCCATTCGCCAACCGTGCAGATACTCTATACCGAACTGCAAATTATCCGTTGCATTATAGAAGAAGTTCGCAGCAAGGTATTGTCCCTTACGGTAACTACCGGGATTTGCCTCGGCGTACCCTTTACGGGAATGGAGCACTGTCTGACTATACGTAGCCGAAGCAAAGAAACGTTTGCTGAAGTTATACTGCACGCCGGCATACCACGTCTCACTGGTGAGCATCATTGCCTTTCCCGGCGTAGTCGGGTCGGGGACAACATCTACCCCTACATTGGAAATATTATTCACAAGTGAGCCTATACCCTCACCCACTGTGTATTGGCCACGCAACTGCACCGGTCCCATTGTAGCAAGCATACTCGCCTGAGTACCCCAACCGACTTTGTCATTATCCTTACCGCTCACTTTGTCAACATAAGAAATATCACGCATCACAGCGCCCAAGCGAATGTGATTGAGAGGATTTCCCATAAGATTATATTGTACATAAACCGGTATATTAGGAACACGCTGTGCATCGATTGTAAAAGACTCGTTCTCTGTGGCATTGACATCAGGTGCTTCGAGACTTATACCCATTGAGAGACCAAAATCAAAAGCATAACGCAGCATAACCTGTGTTGCACGGTAGAAGGTCATACCACAAGGACCACCGTAGTCAATCGTAATGGGAATTGCAGCAATGTCCATAAATGAACCCACTGTGTAACCAATCTTCAGATACTTGTTGCTCATATAAGCATTCTGCAACTGCAGACCAAGGCCACTACCCCTCCAGTTTGCCGACGTGTACACCTCGAAATCGCCCAAGAAGCGGCTTGTTCCGACAAGCTTCATAAAAATGACAGAGTTTGTCATATCCATCCTGAACTGGCTCGAAGGTGCTCCGCCACGCTGTATGGCAGAGGGCAAGAAGTCGACATTGTCGACAGCCCTGTCAAAGTCATACTCAATTTTTGTCTGCAGATAACCACCGATGCCCAATCCCCATTTACCTTTCTGGTCAACAAGGACAAAGCGAGGAGCACGAGGATCGTTGTGATAGGGGCTCTGCGTTGTCTGGAAAATCTCCACCACATCGGGTGCCTCATTGATCGT
The DNA here is from genome assembly GCA_017546505.1 of Bacteroidaceae bacterium. Classification (GTDB taxonomy): domain Bacteria; phylum Bacteroidota; class Bacteroidia; order Bacteroidales; family Bacteroidaceae; genus HGM04593. Next base: position 42,348 of record JAFYWV010000089.1, on the reverse strand, counting down.
CTCACTGATACAAATTACAGGTGTTGCATCATCAGCAACCTCTACCCAACTCTGCGCATTGGCCGGTACTGCTGTAAAAATGCCAAAAGCCGGCAACAAAATAAATTTTGAAATCTTTTTCATAACTTGTAACATTTTATATGAATACAGCAATTTAAACACCCGAAGTGGAATTTTGTTTAAACTATAGCAGCCAAACAAAAAAAGTCACACTCCACCTATTTTTATTTAGAGAAAAGAATACATATTCAAAACTTATTGTTTCCTTTGCATAACCAATGTAACCGCCAAGCATAAAAAACCCGACAACAGTGTTGATTATGACAGAAAGCACGACAGTAAAGGAAAAAGTTGAACATCTGAAATATCTGCAGATATCACCACGAGACAAATCGTGGGGCCTGGCAATCACAACTGCCGGCTATCAGCACATTCACCCGGGCGACAGCTACCCACTCTCTCCCTATCCAGACGGTTACAAGTTCTCCGAGAACGGCCGACGAACCCTGAATGAATACCAACTTTTCTACATAACCCGAGGTTCGGGATACTTTGAAAGTGCATCCTGCTCCCGAACAAAAATTGAGGCAGGAATGATGTTCATACTCTTCCCCGGCGAATGGCACACCTTTGCCCCTAACCCCGAGACAGGCTGGGACGACCATTGGATTGGCTTTAACGGCAGTTTTATGGACGACAAAATCAGAGGCGGTTTTTTCACATTCAAGAACTGCGTGTTCAAAGTTGGAATAGACACAAGAATAATAGACACATTCCACGAAATCATAGACATTGCCACAGAGGAAAAGAGAGGCTATCAGCAAGTCATTGCAAGCCTTGCCATATCACTGATTGGACGCATACATTACGAAGACATCAATCACACATACGGCGACACATATATTCAGCGTATCATAAATCAGGCAAAAGCAGTAATGAAGGAGGATTTGGCAAACAATGTCCCGTTGGAGGAGATAGCACAGTCGCTTGACATAAGTTACTCCCTGTTCCGCCGTGAATTCAAAAAAAAGTGCGGTATATCCCCGGGGCAGTACCGTATGGAACTGAAGTTTACAAAAGCCAAGGAGATGCTCCTTACCACAAATATGAGTATTGCAGAAATATCATCAAAACTGCATTTTGAGTGTATTGGACAGTTTTCGACATTTTTCAAAAAGAGATGTGGCACTTCCCCACTTGAATTCCGCAAGCAAAGCTTTAAAAAAGATTAATTCAATCAAAAAATCCATAATTCTAAAGTTGCCGACTTGTTTCTCACAATAATATTTGCCAACTTGCGTGATGTTTCACATAAAGCACATATTGTATAACCATATTTTTGAAGCTATATGAAAAGAAAAATCCTCACAGCAAGTATTATAGCCACAATAATACTTTTTGCATTGCCATCAAAGAGCACGGCGCAGAATACAGCCGAGTCTTATATTGACATAAACACCACTGTCGAGCGAGAAGTTACGCCCAATGAGTTATATCTTATGATAACCATAAATGAGAATGACTACAAGTGCAAAAAAACTCTCGAAGAGATGCAGGCGGCAATGATAGGAGCACTAAAAGCAAACCGTATTGACGTCTCCGAGTGCCTTACACTCAACTATATGGGCAGTGAAATAGGCTACAAGGCCTTATCAAAAAACATAAAGACCCGGACTGAAGCCACATATATGCTGAAACTTCACGATGCGGCGACAATGCAGAATGTAATAGCTTCATTGGAGGAGAGACAAATATCAGACATTGAATTGGTGCGTACAAGATACACTGCCGAGAAAGAGCTTAAAGCAGAGATGAGCATAGAGGCAATGAAACAGGCAAAAGCAGAAGCCGAGACTTTGGCAGGCGCAATCGGGCAGACAGCAGGCAAGGCTATAACAATAAGCTACTGGATGAACAGCAATCAGTCACAACCGAGAATGTACAAAGCACGCGCACAAAATGTCAGCGATGAAGCAATCATTGAAAATTCAGCAGGTGCCCCTGTAATAAGCATCGGGAAGACAGCCTATCGCTTTACAGTAAATGTCCGTTTTGAGCTCAAATAAAGCCTTTAACAGCACGAACAATATTACGATATGCGGTGTTTCACACAAAAAACACCGCATATTATGTTTAGAAAGAAATTACTGAAATCACTGTTCAGCGAGCCGGTATCGTCATCTACAAAATCAATGATACTCCTACTGGCACGTTTAATTTTTGGTTTTCTATTCCTCAGCCACGGTATAGCCAAGCTACACATCTACAGTGAATACCCCGAAACATTTCCAAACCCGATAGGGATTGGAAGTAGATTGTCTTTATGGCTTGTGCTGTTTGCCGAGATTATATGTTCGTTCGGCTTCATACTAGGCAGTCTGTTCCGTCTTTGCCTTATACCAATGATATTCACAATGTGCATTGCATTCTTTGTGATACACGCGGGAGACCCTTTGGCGACAAAGGAGCTTTCATTCATATACCTTACTGTCTTCGTTCTCCTGTACATCACCGGCCCGGGACGATACTCTGTCGATGGTTTTCTAAAGAGATTTTTATGAGCCCATACAAAAAGCGGAGCTGCCCCGGAAAGGTAGCTCCCGAACTTATTTCAATCCTTCAAGTATCTTCTTCAGCACCACCGTTGCCGAAATCTCACGATTGGCAGCCTGAGGAATAACCAAGGAACGTTCACTCTCAATCACATCATCCGTAACAATCATATTGCGCCTTACGGGCAGGCAGTGCATAAAATAGGCATTGTCTGTCACAGCCATCTGGCGGTCACTCACGGTCCAGTCGCGGTCGGTTGAAAGCACCTTGCCATAGTTGTCACCGCTATATGCAGCCCAGTTCTTGGCATAAACAAAGTCTGCTCCCTCAAAAGCCTTCATCTGGTCATACTCTACACGAGCATTACCGACAAAAGCAGGGTCAAGTTCATAGCCTTTAGGGTGGGTGATTACAAAATCATAATCGGCCGCGTTCATCCACTCGGCGAAAGAGTTGGGAACAGCCTGTGGCAGCGCTTTTGGATGTGGTGCCCAAGTAAGAACGACTTTTGGACGAGGTTTTGTCTTGTACTCTTCAATAGTTATAAGGTCGGCAAAACTCTGCAAAGGATGACGGGTTGCAGCCTCCATTGAAAACACAGGACGTCCCGAATATTTGATAAACTGATTGAGTATAACCTCGTTGTAATCATCGCTCTTATTCTCGAAACGCGCAAACGAACGTACACCTATCACATCGCAATAGCTTCCCATAACGGGAATAGCTTCAAGAATATGTTCAGGTTTATCACCATCCATAATCACTCCGCGCTCAGTCTCAAGTTTCCAGGCACCCTGGTTAATGTCAAGAACAATGACATTCATCCCAAGGTTCAAGGCAGCCTTTTGTGTGCTCAGCCTGGTACGCAAGCTTGAATTAAAGAAAACCATCATCAATGTCTTGTTCCTGCCAAGATTGCAATATTTGAAACGATCGGCCTTTATCTCAAAAGCCTCATCAAGTGCCTTCCCCAGGTCACATATATCATTCACTGAAACAAAGTTTCTCATATATTAATTAGGTGTATGTTATTCGTTATCCACATTCACAACTGCATTCTCCTCTAACGAGCCATTATCAACGCCGCCAGACAACTTGTTCTTTTTCTTTTTATCCTTCTTTTTATTCTTCTTGTCGCCCCACCACTTCCAACGGTCGAATTCAAACAGGATAGATGTTCCCACACCCTGTGTTGTCAGGTCGGTCTTTGAAAAATAACGGTCGTTTGTCTTGCTGTAAGCCTTTATATTCCAATTATATTTAGGGCTCAGCAGCCAAAGCAATTCAAAATCTCCGATAAAGTTTCTGTTGGCTATCGGATTTTCACGATAACCGAGATTTCCGTTTATCTGCAGACGATTATTAAGCAGACGACCGCGAAGCATACCCTCAACCTCCATACTGTTCCATCCGCGTTCACTGGTAGCTATATTACCTGAGATATTCCAGTTTGCGCTGTTTATAATCTTTCCCAACATATTATTCAACTGGCCGGATATTGTATTTGAGATTAATGACTCCATTGCTGTAGATGAATGGCTTGATTCATCAGTCTGAGCATTGTTGGCATCGAAAGTATAGAACTTACCTACACCCAACAGATATACAAATTGCATATTCTTTTGGTCGGGAGTACTTGCCACACTGGCAAGCAGTTCACGTTCTTCTTCACTGCCCTCAGGAAGTTCAAGGTCAAACTCCAGGTCGGGTGATTCGAGACTACCTGTAATATTCATCAAGCAATTTACTTTAACAGTCTTGCGCTTGGCAATTTCTGTTGTAAGGTCGCTTAGAGATGCCGAAGGAACAAGATACTTTGTCTTCAAATTCAGTTCGGCTTTATATGGGTCACCATTGAATGACAGTGTACTACCCTTGGAAATTTCAAAGACTTTAGGGAATATATCCTGGATAGTGAATTTGTAAGAACCACGCGCCAAATTCAGATTACCCTTCATACTAAATCCGGTCTTGTTGTTGTATACTGCATTAATAGGACCATTGCCATAAAGGCTTATGTAATCGTCATTTTGCCGATTTGTGTAGACCTTCAATTCAAGCGATTCGTTTATGTCAAACATAAAGTCAAGCGTCATATTGCCCGATGAAGTCTTTACAGGCTCCTTGACAAGCGGCTCGCCATACGACTTTACATCCAACTTCCTACCCTTGCTGTTATCGGTAAATGTCACAAAGCTGTTATCACGCGCACCGCTCGCCTCGTTCGAGTCATAGACAAAACGCGAGCCCGGCATTGTCCTCATATTATTTGTCTTCAACAAAAAGCCCGAGGCATCGCTCTTTATCAGGGCATTGCCGGTAGCAAACACTGTACCGTAAAATGGCAACTGACCGAAATCATTGGTGTCATACACCAACATTCTATCTGCATAAATATTGAAGTCACAAGCCCAGTTCCCTAGATTTTGATGTTTCAATGCACCGGATATACTGCCTTTATTGCCAAATTTATCAAATAATCTTGTATTCCCAAAGGTCATTACTCCCTTTGCAAACCTCAGCGAATCGCCGTTAAAATAGTATCTGGTATTATTGGCATTCACCTTTGCCGAACAATGCAATGCAACAGCACCCTCCAAGTCCACAGCACGCCAACCTCCACTGAGGTGCACCCGGCCACTACCCGTTCCATCCAAGTCAGACAAGAATTTGCGCAGTTTCTTGTCAAGGAATGCAACATTCAGATTATTGGCATCAATCATCAAGGTTATCGTATCGTTAGGCTGTGACAAGAAACCTTTTACCGTAGTTACTTCATTTTTTTTGTTATATATACCGGCATCAAGCACTATACTTTTGCTTGCATCCTCCCAACCGACATATATATCGCCCAGACCCAGAACTGCACCGTCGATACTGAAATTGCTGACGCTGAGACGACCACCGGCATTAGGCGACGACAACAATCCAGTCAGGTGTGCCGTACCGGTAGCCTTACCACCAAATTCCAAAACACGAAGTTTAATAAAATCAAAGACTGTGGCCACATCGACATTCTTCAGATAGGCGTTCAAACTATCACTCTGCTCCCTGCCGATAACTCCATCAACCTTCAATTCCTGCATATCACTTGAGAGGCCTACGTTCTCAACAAAAAGTTTGTCAATTTCGCCATATATTATACCCTCATTGATGTGCCATACTTTGTTCTTGTGCACAATGTTGTCCTTACTAATCCTCGCAGCCAATTCCAATTCGTGTTCAAGATTTCTGCTGAAATCAACATTCATACGCACCGTACCGGTCATCACATCATCGGCCTTATAATTATTCCAAGCGACAACACCATTAATATTGTCAGATGCGACATTGGCACTGGCCCTCACAACAATATCTTCTTCAAAACTATTGTAGTCAAAGTTATCAATCCCCTTCACTATGGGCACATTTGATTGCACTTCCAACTTAAGACCACTATTGTGCGACATACCATTCACTCTAACAGAACGCACCAACCCGCCATCAAAATCTATTTTATTTATATTTGCATCTACCGTAAAGATATTTTTACTCTCACTGAAAGCGCCACTGATGCTTGATGGCTCAAGCACAGTCACCGGCAAATTGAGGATTTTTGTCAATGGAATTGTGTTCCTTATGGAAACATCGTAATAAAAATCATTGACAGACAATGGAGGCTCGCTTTTACCCGATGCAATTTCCAGCACAGGCAAATGAGACATCAGAGCATCTGTCAAACCACCTATAATACTCTTGAAATCAAACTCTCCTGTGATACTTACATTGGCAAAATCAGATGTCACCATAAGCAACCTCTCATCACCTGCACTATTGTCGCTGACATAGAAATTGCGTACAAAAGTCGTGTCACTATCATCTATTAAAGATAAATTGTCAATTTTGGCATTTACGATGCTTTTCCCGTCACCATAATCGATGTAATCCCCATTAAGGTCAAATGCAAAGACCTGAGTTTTCTCAGACTTGTAAAGATTCAGATTTGCCGGAACAAATCTATCAGACTTCAAATACAGTTTCAGCGATTTATCCTTCTTGATATTATATCTCGCCGTCAATTGCATTTGTACATTAGGGTCATCAGCCACAATCTTTGCAGCAACAGCCTCGGCATTATATTCTCCATTAAAAGCAAGCGGAGCATACTCATAGTCGTTGTAAACAAGATTCCTGACATCGCCGTTGACATTCAACAAATTGGATTTATCCTTAATGTTACCCGTAGCCACCAGATTTATCTCACCACTTGATAGTCTATCAACACCGGTAAGAGCCTTCAACTGCAAATCAATTCCTTGCATAGTCAAACTATAGTGTCCGTCCGAGGCCATCGAGCCACCCAGCGCCAGACTTCCGTTCCTACAATCGACCATAGCCTTGCCCTGTATCTTGCCCTTGCCGAAAGAGGCACTGCCTTTGAGATACAAATCACCTAACTTGTCGGCGACATCATACTTTAGTGTATCGAGCTTTGAATGAGCTATCAGTGCTTCTGTTATATTGCTCATAGCAAAACACTCATCAATGACAACACATCCCTTTCTTTTATCGGTAAAAGGTGCCGAGACAAGAATATTGCTCTTTAGTCCAAAGCTATTATCAACGGCAAATGCCGACACATCGGCACTGACACTGTCCCTGCTGCAGAAACCATCTACACTGAATGCCACAGCCGGGCAACCCTCATAAGGAAATTTTACAAACGGCGCAACATCATCAATAGCAAAGAGGTCACTTCGTATACCACCTCTGAAAGTGATGTCACTCCAAGCACTATCAGCACTAATCTCTACCTTATCGGCAACGACACGGCTCACAGGCAGTCTCAAATCCAGATTTTCAAAACAGTAGTCACGTCCAACGCCTTTTACGTGACTTCTCAACCTCTCCACGCTCAAGCCACAACGCTCCTTTCCGCTTATGGAGCGGATAAAGAGATCGAGTTCGTTGTCTCTAAATTTATTCAACGACAGATTACAAGCAAAATCAGACACAGATATGTGGTTTGGGTCAAAAGCACCAACACACTGTTTCTCACTCAAGACATCATAGGTAAAACGTCCATCATACACCAGAAGTTGATTTATGCTCAAATCGATATTGGTATCTTCTTTTTTATTGCCGTTTATAATATCAATAATAAATTGTATATTCAAGTCGCTGTCCGGCGTTTCACGTCTCAACCTTATATCAGGTGCAGCAAACACCAAAGTATTCACCCTCACCACATTCTCAAGCAACATTTTTGTCTGTAAGTAGACGCGAGCCTCATCGGCATACAACACCGTATCACCGGCAAGGTCAAAAAGCACGACATCCTTGAGACGCAAATCATTAAGACTGCGCACTTCAACCGACTTCACATCAAGGGGTATACCATAATTGTCGGTCAATTCAACAGAGACGTATGAAGCCAGACGATGCTTCACCTCGTCGAACCTCATTGAGAAAAACAGCAACAACAATAATATTGTCATCACCGCAACCGTTCCGAATATGTATTTAAAGAACTTAATAGGCTGTCGTTTTTTATTCTATCACCGATTTACAATATCGCATCACACGAAAATTGACGCGAATATACTCTTTTTACACGACAAAAACGCTCTTTTTCCACAAAAAAAGCAAAAGCACCGCAACGTTTGACATAAAGATTATCCAAAAAGCCAAAAGTTTAAAAAAAAAAGCAACAAAGAACAATTTTCACCTTCACGGCAAGCTTTTTATTTTAAAAACCCAAGCAAATTCACTAACTTTGCAATTATTTATCAAAAAAACAAATAACTGTTATTTTAGTATGATAGAAACGTTAGTCATTCTGTTTTTGACAATGGTCTTTTTCATCACCGGCAAAATACGTTCGGACATTGTTGCCTTGTGCGCACTTGCGACACTTATAGTATTGGGAATACTGACCCCCGAGGAGGCTCTTGCCGGTTTCTCCAACACGGTAGTAATTATGATGATAGGACTTTTTGTAGTAGGTGGGGCTATATTTCAGACAGGACTGGCAAAGATGATAAGTTCAAAACTGATGCGTCTCGCCGGCAACAGCGAGACACGTCTGTTCATATTGGTTATGGCCGTAACCTCACTGATGGGTGCTTTTGTGAGCAACACAGGAACGGTTGCCATTATGATACCTATAGTGGTCAGTATGGCAATGAGCGTGAAGATGAACCCCAGCCTTTTGTTGATGCCACTCGCCTTTGCCAGCAGTATGAGTGGTATGATGACACTGATCGGTACTCCGCCCAACCTCGTCATAAACGAAGAGCTCATCAAAAACGGATACGAAGGACTCGGCTTCTTCACATTCCTGCCCGTCGGCTTAATATGCGCCTTTGCAGGAACCATCATCCTGCTCCCACTGAGCAAAAAATATCTCTCCAAACCCGGTTCACTCAGCAGTAAAAGCGCAAGTAGCGCAAAATCGCTCAAGACTTTAGTAAAAGAGTATGGAATAGCCAACAACCTGCACAAGGTACAAGTCAACCAGAATTCACTTGCTGCCGGAAAGATGATTGGCGAACTGAACATAAGAAAGGAGTATAGCCTGAACATTATCGAGGTGCGACACATTGAAAGAGGACAGCGTAACCTTCTCACAAAGACCATTGTGCAGCAGGCTGCCGACTCCGACACGATGCTACGTGCAGACGATATTCTATACATCTCGGGTGCCGAGGAACTTGTCAAGAAGTTCGTGGGTGACTACAATCTTGAACTCATCACGGATAACGAATCCAAAAACCTTGATTTCTACGACATAGGCGTTGCCGAGATTGTGTTGATGCCATCTTCATCGGTACTGAACAAAACCATCAAAGAGGTCGAATTCCGTACAAAATACAATGTAAGCATACTTGGTATATGCAGAAAGAACAATTATATACTACAAGGGCTTGCCGATGAAACAATACACACCGGCGACGTTTTGCTGGTACAAGGCACCTGGAGCAATATTGCCAACCTGGAAAAGGAGACCAACGAATGGATTGTTGTCGGACGTCCGCTCGAGGAAGCTGCCAAGGTAACTCTCGACTACAAAGCACCGGTCGCAGCAGTGATTATGCTGGCAATGATTGCAGTGATGGTATTCGATTTCATACCCATAGCACCGGTAACAGCCGTAATACTCGCAGGCTTGCTTATGGTACTCACAGGCTGTTTCCGCAACGTCGAAGCTGCATACAAGACCATAAATTGGGAAAGCATTGTACTCATAGCAGCAATGCTGCCAATGTCTACCGCCCTGCAAAAAACAGGCGTTTCACAACTCATATCACAATCACTTGTAACGACACTTGGAGACTATAATCCGATGGTGCTGCTTGCGGCAATATATTTCACGACTTCATTGCTCACAATGTTTATAAGCAACACTGCAACAGCTGTGCTTATGGCACCAATGGCTATGAGTTGTGCCCAGTCACTTGGCGTAAACCCGGTACCGATGCTCTTTGCCGTAACACTGGGAGCAAGTCTATGCTTTGCATCACCATTCTCAACACCGCCCAACGCATTGGTAAAACCGGCCGGACAATACACATTCTCCGACTACATCAAGGTTGGACTACCGTTGCAGATAATTTTGGGAGTCATTATGATATTCATCTTGCCCTTGTTATTCCCTTTTTAATTGAAAAAACTGCCAAAATCGCCTATTTATAATGATAAATAAGTAATTTTGTCAGCAAAACACTACGATATGAATTTAGCTGATGTACAGAAGGTAAAACAACAGTTCGGCATAATAGGCAACGATTCCGCATTGTTGCGAGCAATAGACACCGCCATACAAGTGGCACATACCGACTTATCTGTGCTCATAACCGGTGAGAGCGGAGTCGGCAAGGAGTTCTTTCCAAAGATTGTACACACCAACAGTGTGCGCAAGCACGGGAAATATATTGCCGTGAACTGCGGTGCAATCCCGGAGGGAACCATTGACTCAGAACTTTTCGGACACGTAAAAGGCGCGTTCACAGGAGCTGTCAACGAACGTAAAGGCTACTTTAGCGAGGCCGATGGCGGCACGATATTCCTGGACGAGGTTGCCGAGTTGCCATTGTCTACACAAGCCCGCTTGTTGCGCGTGCTTGAGAATGGCGAGTTCATAAGAGTCGGCTCATCCGATGTTGAAAAGACCGATGTCCGCATTGTCTGCGCCACGAATGTAAATCTTGCCGAGGCTATTGCCGATGGACGTTTCAGAGAAGACCTATACTACCGCCTCAGCACTGTCCCCATCAACATACCGCCATTGCGCAAACGCGGCGACGATGCAGTGCTGCTCTTCAAGAAATTCTCAATGGATTTTGCAACAAAATACAACGTTCCAAAGATACAGCTCAACGACAGCGCACAAAGAGCCATAATCGAATACTCTTGGCCAGGCAACATACGTCAACTTAAAAATATCGCAGAACAAATTTCAATCCTTGAACTTAACCGCGAGATTGACGGTGAGGTCGTGTCGCGTTACCTTCCCAAAGAGCATAGCAACAACCTGCCGACAATCGCCGGACACAAGAATAACGGCAAGACCTTTGAAAGTGAACGGGAGATACTGTACAGCGTACTGTTCGATATGCGCCGCGACATTACCGATTTGAAGAACCAGATAGAAATCCTGCGCTCTTCACAAAAAAACACACAAAGCACAACGGCATATTACACCGAGCCCGACGAAATGCCGGTAGTACAACACCCGATACAACCCTCATTCCAGATTCAGCCTTCTCAAATACACTACGAGCAAGTTGAAAATGTCGTGGATGAGTATATCGAAGAGACGCTTTCGCTCAACGATGTAGAAAAAAAGACTATACAGCTCGCGCTCGAAAGAAACAATGGCAAACGCCGATATGCAGCAAAAGAGCTGAATATCTCGGAACGCACACTATACAGAAAAATCAAGGAATATGGCATTGAATAATCTTTTGCAAAAAATAACACACGCCGCAACACTGCTGGCAGTAATAATTATCACAAGCTGCACGGTGAGCTATAAATTCACGGGAGCATCCATTGACTACACCAAAGTCAAGACAGTGTCATTCGAAACATTCCAGAACCGTGCAGCATACCAATGGGGCCCTATGGCGACAATGTTCAACGAAGCGTTGAACGACAAATTCATACAACAGACAAAGCTACAGCAAGTGGCGCGCGGAGGAGATATGCAGTTCGCGGGCGAAATCACCGCATACGACCAGTACAACAAATCAATCTCGTCCGACGGCTACTCATCTATGGTGCAGTTGAAGATGACAGTAAACGTGCGCTTCACAAACAACACAAACCACGACGAGGACTTCGAACGCCAGTTCAGTTCAACACGTGACTTCGACGCCACACAATCCCTCGACTCGGTACAGGAGGAGCTTGTAAGCCAAATGATAGAAGAGATAGTTGAAGCAATATTCAATGCAGCTGTAGCCAACTGGTAATATGGAAAAACTATCCTCATACATATCACACCCGGAAAGGCTCAACAGAGACACACTCTACGAGCTACGTATGATAGTGGGCAAATACCCCCATTTTGATGTAGCACGTTTGCTTATGCTCAAGAACCTCTATCTACTGCACGACATTGAATTCGGAAAAGAGATGCGCAAGGCAGCCATCTACCTAAAAAGTCGCTGGCCAATCTTTGAACTGATGGCCGGATACGGCAGCACCCCCACGATTGAGGAAGCACCTGCAGACATTCCCATTGATAGGACAATGGCGCTCATAGACGCTTTCCTTGAGACAATCCCCGGCGATACACTTTCGCTTGAAGCTGAAGGAGCTGCCGCAGTGGATTATGTATCCACCTATTTAAAAGAGAGCCCAAACACAAGCAATGTGCCAGAGCTCCGCGGACAACACCTGATAGACAATTTTCTCGCCACAGAGAATGAAAGAATATCACTAGACTTGAACACTCCGACCGAAGCGGAAAAGGAACCAATCCCCGACGAAACGAATGCCGAAACATCATTCTTCACCGAGACTTTGGCAAACATTTATATAAAGCAAGGAAAATATAGCAAAGCTCTTGAAATAATTAAACGATTATATTTGGAATTTCCGAATAAAAATCGTTACTTTGCAGACCAAATAAGATTTTTAGAAATTATAATAAAACATACAAAAAAAGAATAATATGTTTACATTCTTTGTACTACTCATTGTTTTGGCCTCAATATTGATGTGCCTCATCGTGCTAATCCAGAATTCAAAAGGCGGTGGCCTTGCATCAGGTTTTGCATCTTCAAATCAGATTATGGGCGTCAGAAAGACTACAGATTTCCTTGAGAAGGCTACTTGGACTATCGCTGTCTTGATGGTTGCGTTCAGCATCTTCTCGGCTCACGCTTTGTCATCAGAGAAAGCAAGCGAGCAGGCTACTGAGATTTCGTATTCTGACGCATCGGGCAACAACGCTGCAGCACCAACATTCCCTGTTGAGGAATAATCAAGAATAGGTTTTAGACCGATAGACAACAAACATATACAGAGGATATGCAATTTGCATATCCTCTGTATATGTTTGTGTCAAAAAAAAGACCCAATACCCAAGCAAAACCGGCAAACAAGCAACCATTTCACACAACCAAGACAAACCCTACTCAAAGAAGCACGTTTACTTGCTGAATGGTTTATCATCACCCCAACACTGCTGCATCCACGCCTTTGCTTTCGCTTCGACAGGATTATCCTGTGGCAACCAAAACGAGAAAGACTCACCTCCATCGGGCAGGAACTGCTGCTTGACAAAATGCCCGGGATAATCGTGGGAATATTTATAGCCATCGGCATAACCCAGTTCCGCCATCAATTTCGTGGGAGCATTGCGCAAATGAAGAGGAACAGGCAGATTACCGGTCTCACGCACCGTCTGCAAAGCCCTGTTGATACCCATATACGCCGAATTACTCTTAGGCGACGTGGCAAGATACACCACAGCCTGTGCAAGAGGAATACGTCCCTCGGGCCAACCAATCTTTGTCACAGCATCAAAAGCGGCATTGGCAAGCAGCAGAGCGTTCGGGTTGGCAAGACCAACATCCTCCGACGCCGAAATCACTATACGACGAGCTATGAAAGCCGGGTCTTCACCACCCTCAATCATACGCGCCATCCAATAGAGAGCAGCATCGGGGTCACTTCCACGTATCGACTTTATGAATGCCGAGATGATATCGTAGTGCATCTCGCCATCCTTGTCGTAGGCCGCAGGATTCTGCTGCAGTGAACTCTTCACCTTCTCATCAGTAATCACAACCGGCGTTTCAGGGTCGCTCTCGACAACAAGCTCAAGAATATTGAGCAGTTTGCGCGCATCGCCACCGCTGTAGCGCATAATGGCCGCAGTCTCCCTTAACACCACACCACGCTCTTTCAATATATTATCATTGCATATCGCATACTCAAGCAACCGCATCAAATCCTCCTGTTCAAGCGACTTGAGAACATATAGCTGGCAACGCGAAAGCAACGGACGTATGACCTCGAACGACGGATTCTCCGTTGTTGCGCCAATGAGAGTGACCGTTCCTGTCTCCACGGCACTCAACAGCGAGTCCTGCTGCGACTTGCTGAAACGATGAATTTCATCTATAAACAATATGGCACTGCCGCGTGAGAAAAGCGGAGAATTCTTCGCCTTTTCAATAACCTCACGCACCTCTTTGACACCGGCCGACACCGCGTTCAACGTATAGAACGGGCGATTTAAGGTGTTTGCAATTATTCTGGCAATAGTAGTCTTGCCAGTTCCCGGAGGACCCCACATTATAAATGACAAAATTCTACCCGAATCTATCATACGACGTAGAACAGCACCATCTCCAACAAGATGCTGCTGACCAACATAATTATCAAACGACGTGGGGCGCAAGCGCTCCGCCAATGGTTGTGCCATAACTTTGAATTATAAAAAACGGCGCGCACAAATGCGCGCCGTCATATTTTTTTATTTTTTGATTAGCTCAAGCCAACGATCTCGCCATCAACAAAATCAATACAATTCGCCTGTGGCACCTTTGGCAAACCCGGCATACGGATAATATCACCGGCAATGGCAACAATCATCTCGGCACCGGCATTAAGGACAACATCACGAATCTGTAGGTTAAAATCCTTTACAGCGCCATATTTAGTAGCATCAGCACTGAACGAGAACTGCGTCTTTGCAATACATACGGGGAATTTTGCCAAACCATATTTCTCGGCAAGCTTTATGCGGTCGAGCGCAGGTTTTGCAAATGTGACAGACGCTGCACCGTAGATTTTCTTCGCAACCTTCTCAATCTTTGTCTGCACACTATCCTCGTCATTGTATGTAAACTCCAGAGTTTTTGAAGGATTGTTCTCAATTGTGTCAACAACAATCTGCGCCATCTCAACAGCACCCTCGCCACCCTGAGCGAAAGCATTGTTGATTACGAAAGGCAAACCGAGCTCCTGCTCGCAGTGGTTGCGCAACAGAGCCATCTCCTCATCGGTATCGGTAGCAAAACGGTTGAACACCACAATAACTGACTGACCGAACGAGCGAAGATTTGCGACGTGACGGTCGAGGTTGGCAAGACCATTGCGCAAACCCTCCATATCCGGTTCTTTAATCTTGTCAAGTTCCACACCACCGTGCATCTTCAAGCCCTGAGCTGTTGCAACGATAACTGTTGCATCGGGCTGCAAGCCACTTTTGCGACAGAGGATATTGTAAAATTTCTCAGCACCAAGGTCAGCACCGAAACCAGCCTCGGTGATGGTGTATTCACTATGCGCCAAAGCCATCTTGGTAGCCAACTGCGAGTTACAACCGTGAGCAATATTTGCGAACGGACCACCGTGTATAATTGCAGGAGTATTCTCGGTTGTCTGCACCAGGTTTGGCTGGATAGCATCCTTGAGCAACACCATAATAGCACCAGCAACACCAAGGTCTTTCACTGTAAAAGGCTCACCCGTATATGTGTAACCGAGCATAATATTCTCGATGCGGCGGCGCAAATCCTCCTCGTCACTCGCAAGGCAAAGGATTGCCATAAGCTCCGACGCAGGAGTGATGTCGAAACCGGCCTGCTCCACAATACCGTTTGTAGCAGGACCAAGACCTGTTATTATAGAACGCAAAGAGCGGTCATTCACATCAAGCACACGACGCCATAGAATTTCCTTGAGGCCAAAGCCATCCTTCGCGTGCTGATAGAGATAATTGTCGAGCAACGCCGAAATCATATTGTGGGCCGATGTGATAGCGTGGAAGTCACCTGTAAAATGGAGGTTAATTTTCTCCATAGGCAACACCTGTGCATAACCGCCACCGGCAGCACCACCCTTCATTCCAAAGCAGGGACCGAGCGAAGGCTCACGAAGAGCTACGACAGCCTTCTTGCCAATCTTGTTCAAACCCAATGCAAGACCAATTGAAACAGTTGTCTTTCCAATACCGGCCTTTGTTGCAGTAATCGCGGTAACAAGGATAAGTTTACCCTTCTGTTTACCAATGAGGTTTAGGGGCAACTTGGCAATGTACTTGCCATAGTGTTCCAGGTCGTTGGCATCAATGCCAATCTGGGCAGCCACGTTCTCAATGCGCTCAAGTTTTGTTTCGTGAGCAATCTGGATGTCACTCTTCATAGTCTGATATTTGTTTTAATGAATACTTCTGTATAATAATGCGAAGATACGAAAAAATATTTAAAAATCAGACGCTTTGAACAATAATTGCGAGAAGAAGAATGAAAAGAATACCGGCACACAAATTGCTACTGCAGAAAATTTATTACAGACTGTTCAAAAACACGATATTCTTCAACAAAAAGTTCAAGCAAATCTTTACATTTATTACAAAAGACAGTATGGTTATAGGCCGAGCAAAACTCTCTGATGTCAGCATCAAGAGTACTGCAATCCCCCGTTACCACACCTAGGC
This sequence comes from Bacteroidaceae bacterium, assembly GCA_017546505.1. Taxonomy (GTDB): domain Bacteria; phylum Bacteroidota; class Bacteroidia; order Bacteroidales; family Bacteroidaceae; genus HGM04593. The sequence goes on along the minus strand of JAFYWV010000089.1, from coordinate 25,856 downwards.
CATACTCCTTGACCAACGCGGCTTGCACAGAACCCTCGGTCACAATCATCGGCTTCTTATAAATGAGGGCAAGATAGAAACGGTTCGACATAATTGGCGAGTGTTCCACGTCGTCAGGGAAAAAGATATTTATAAAATCACACGATGAAACAATGGCAGCCTCATCCTCTTTTTTATAGAAACCCTTGAAGCCGACATTCGCATAACCTTTTGCCGCCGCGAACTCCTGCAAGGATGCAGCTGCATCGCCACGCCCCACAAAGCTCAAAGAGTAGTCAGCATTACCGCCAAGCGATTGGATTACTTTTACATTTGAATTATAATTACGGATATACCCGACAGTAAGGATTTCCAGCGGTAAGGATTTCGTAAAATTTGAAGAATCACTCTTTAAAGACTCCATAGCCACATCAATACTGAAATTATGCGAAATGAGATAATCGTACCCGGCAGGCAGATATTTTCTAAAACCTGGCGATGAAATCACATTGCAGAAACTGCTTTCAAGTACCTTTGAATACACACCACCAAGCAGCAGATGCTGCTCAACGGATATATCCCGATAATCGATTATATAGCGTCCTTTATATTTTTTACGCAAGACACCCGAAAGCAATATTGCAAGATGCGGCCCGGAAACAACAAGCCTGTCGTAGCCATTCTCCAATATCGTTCTTTTGATGAAATCGGCATATTTCAGATAGTGGTATGCCTTTACAAGCGGATTGGCAAGATTTGCCTTGCCCGAGGAGTACCTTATTGGCGCAGCCGCATCGCTCCCGTCCCTATCCCAAAGAATGACATCATATACACATCCCTGCTTTTCAAGAATGCGCCTGTAGGTGTTCACATAGGGACATACCCACGAATTTCCAAGTATTATTATTGCCGCCTTCATCAACTAAAAAAGATGTGTCTGAAGCGAAGATAACTATAAAAATCCGAATAATCCGACATTTTTATGGATTTTACGGATTTATTAGTTAAATTCGCGAGATATTAGGAAGAATACGAATCAAAAAAACGATATACAACGATGACTACAACAAACGAAACTGAAAAGAACGAGAAAAAAAGCATCAGTTTTATAGAGCAGATTATTGTAAACGACCTTGAAAAAGGCAAGAACGGCTCAAAAGTACAGACACGTTTCCCGCCCGAACCAAACGGTTACCTTCACATTGGCCACGCAAAGGCAATATGTATGGACTTTGGTATGGCACAGAAGTATAATGGTATATGCAACCTACGCTTCGACGACACCAACCCGACAAAGGAGGATGTGGAGTATGTAGACGCAATTATGGAGGACATCAAATGGCTTGGTTTCGATTGGGCCAACGTATATTATGCATCGGACTACTTCGACCAGCTTTGGGATTTTGCCATCAAGCTCATCAAAGAGGGCAAGGCATACATCGACGAGCAGAGCGCCGAGCAGATTGCCGAGCAGAAAGGCACACCCACCCAGCCAGGAACAGACAGCCCTTACCGCAACCGCCCCATTGAGGAGAGCCTTGAGCTGTTCCAGAAGATGAACACAGGCGAGATTGAGGAGGGCAAGATGGTGCTACGCGCAAAGATTGATATGGCAAGCCCCAATATGCACTTCCGCGACCCTATCATATACCGTGTCGTAAAGGCGGCACACCACCGCACAGGCGAAAAGTGGAAAGCATACCCAATGTACGACTTCGCGCACGGACAAAGCGACTATTTCGAAGGCGTTACACACTCACTGTGTACATTGGAATTCGTGCCTCATCGCCCGTTGTACGACCTGTTCGTGGATTGGGTAAAGGATGGTAAAGACCTGGATGACAACCGCCCGCGTCAGTATGAGTTCAACAAGCTGAACCTCAACTACACACTTATGAGCAAACGCAACCTGCTGATACTTGTGAAAGAGGGCCTTGTTAACGGCTGGGACGACCCCCGTATGCCGACACTCTGCGGTTTCCGACGTCGCGGCTATTCACCCGAGTCTATAAGAAATTTTGTCGATAAGATAGGTTACACAACATACGATGCGCTAAATGACTTTGCACTGCTTGAGAGTGCCGTACGCGAAGACCTCAACAGCCGCGCCACACGTGTTTCGGCTGTCATAAACCCCGTAAAGCTCACAATCACCAACTACCCCGAGGAGATGGTCGAGGAACTGACAGCCATAAACAACCCAGAGCGCCCCGAGGACGGCACACACACCATCGAGTTCTGCCGCGAACTATGGATTGAGAGCGATGACTTTATGGAAGATGCACCAAAGAACTATTTCCGTCTCACTCCCGGTCGCGAAGTACGTCTCAAGAACGCTTACATCGTCCTTTGCACAGGCTGCAACAAGGACGAGAACGGCAACGTAACAGAGGTACTCTGCGAATACATTCCACAGACAAAGACCGGCGAGGCCGATGCCAACCGCAAGGTTAAGAGCACAATCCACTGGGTGAGCCGTCGCCATTGCCTTGATGCCGAGGTGCGTCTCTATGACCGTTTGTGGAGCGCCGAAAACCCACGCGACGAGATGGCTGCAATACGTGAAGCAAAGAACTGCGATGCACTCACTGCAATGAAAGAGATGATTAATCCCGACTCGCTCAAGGTGCTCAAGAATTGCAAGGTCGAGAAATACCTTGCCCAAGGCAAGCCACTCGACTACCTGCAGTTCCAGCGTATCGGATATTTCAACATCGACCCCGCATCAACACCGGGCAACCTCATCTTCAACCGCACCGTGTCATTGAAAGACACCTGGAACAAATTGAAAGGGAAATAATTGTCTGTCAACACTCAACGGTAGCAATGAATTACGACAAAGGATATTTTGAATCTCCTGAATTCCGCGAACTTCTTGCCAAATATGAGAATTCCACAAGACTTGGGATAAACTCATATTTTGGCATAGATGAGTTCGTGGACCTGTTGTCGTACTACCTATCCGTAGACAAAAGTGACGAAGCAGCCAACATACTCGATGCTGCAAGGCGGTTGCACCCCACAGCTCCCGAGAATATCAAAATGGGCATCAAGCTACTGCTCTACAACGGCGATCCCGAAAAAGCCCTGGAACTGTTCGGTGAACTGAAGTATGTTGACGAACTGGAAGCATTGAGCATCAAGGCAGAGATAATGGTCGCTTTAAGAAAGTTCAGGCAAGCCCACGACATAGCAATAGAGCTGTTGCAAAAATCCACACCCGGACAAGAGAGCATATACGAAGGCCTTGAGATACTGTTGGACTGCGGCTTTGCACTCGACGCATTGGAAATATGCGAAACGGCACTGAAAGCCGCCCCACACCAGATAAGCCTGTATGAGGTCAAGGCTGAGTGTCTGATAGAACTCCAACGCATCAACGAAGCAGTAAAAATATACAACGAATTGCTTGACGACAACTCCTACTCTACATTCTATTGGGAACAGTTGGGACACATATACTATATGGTAAAGAAGTTCGGCAAGAGCCTGGAGTGTTTCGAATACGAAAGCGCCATAAACGAAGATATTGAATACTCGTATATGATGCAAGCATACTGCTACTACTATCTGCGCGACTACGATTCTGCAAAGAAAATCTTTGCCACACTTGCCGAGAAGTACAAGAACACCGTAACGCCTATTTTCTACATCGGGCTATGCCATTACCGTCAGGGATTGCTTAACGATGCTATAAATGCATTCGACATAGCCATCAGCAATGCACAGGAAGGCACCATTGCAATGATGCTTGCTAGAATAAACAAAGCAATACTGCTGGACATTTCGGGAGAGAAGTCGGTTGCAGACGATGCAATGTCAATGGCACTTCTTATGCACCCAGACAATATGAAACAATTGGTGTTAACCGGAAATCACCTATACGAACTGCGCGACAAGGAAAATCTCACGTTCGATGATATGAATATCATAGAAACCAAAGAGTGGAGCACCGAAGAGACCCTTTACAAACTTGGAGTACACCTTGTCAACCACCACCACCCTGAATTGGGCAAAAGGGTGCTAAAATACTGCCGCGACCTAAGCTACGACAAAGCCGACATTGACGCCTACCTTGCTCACATTTTGTGGACAGCAGGCAAAAAAGACGAAGCAATACAATACATAGAAAATGCGCTCGACGGCCGTTCAAACACCCTGTTCGAGCTATTCGACGTCCCATACAACGCCAACATCAGTTCACAGGCATTCACAAGCCAAATAGAACAATAAAGGGGCAACTCCAAAGAGTCACCCCAAAATTGTTATAAGAACCAAAGCTACGACCTTGGACATTATCATTTTATAATCATTTCTCTTCAGAGAACTCCTTTATACGATTTTCATCAGATATTTTACACACCAACAAATTCCCCTCTTTCTCGGCAACGATACAATCATCAATGCCAATCACCACCACACTCTTCATACCACGACTGTTCACAATGCAGTTATGTGCATCGGCAAATTTCACGTCACCACCCAAAGCTACATTGCCGTTCACATCCTTGGGGACATTGCAATACAATGACATCCAAGTACCAAGGTCACTCCAGCCAAAGTTTGATGGGAAAACAAAAATCTCTTCAGCACGTTCCATTATCGCATAATCGACAGAGATACTACGACAATCAGGGAAACAGCTATTCAATTTTTCCTGTTCTTCATCTGTATAATAGTAAGGCGTCAACGATTCAAAAATTGAAGCAATCGGAGACTGATATATTCTGAAAGCATTAACTATTGTCGATACATTCCAGATAAAGATACCGGAATTCCAATAGAAATTATTCTTGGCAACATACGACTGAGCAACCTCCAATGATGGTTTCTCTTTGAAAGAATCGACACGGAAAATTTCTTTGTTTGCCAACGACGCACTACCCAGAACAGCCTCTATGTAACCATACCCGGTCTCGGGACGTGTCGGTTTTACTCCCAAAGTCAAAATAGCATCCGAGTCGGCAACAAAATTGAGCGACGACTTTATTACACGTTGAAATTCCGGTACATCAGCAACAAAGTGGTCACTGGGGGTAACAACCATATTCGCATTAGGACAGCGTTTCTTTATCTTCCACGCGGCATAAGCGATACAGGGTGCAGTGTTGCGACGACAAGGCTCTTTCAATATATTATCCTCCAATATCATCGGCAGTTGTTCCTTTACAATCGGAGCATACTTTTCATTCGTGAGCACCCATATATTCTCAACCGGACAAATTCCGGCAAAACGGTCAACAGTAAGCTGCAACAACGACCTACCACACCCCAACACATCAATAAACTGTTTGGGACAATCAGCGGTACTCATAGGCCAAAAACGGCTCCCTACTCCACCCGCCATAATCACCAGATGATTAAGACTTGCCATATCTACTCATTAATTTTTTTTCAACAAAGCACACTATGCTTTTGTTATCAAAAACAATAAAACCTATGCAAAGGTATATAAAAACAGTAAACAACACAACTAGAAATACAAATTATTATAATATAGAAGATTATTAGCTTTTTATCAGAGAAAATACAGAATTTACCGAAAAATAAATCAAATCCCTTTTCTTTAGAAAAAAAATGGTTATTTTTGTAAAAATAAAAATTAGAGATTTTTAAAAATCCATTTTTGTTATGTCAGAAAATATCGTAAACATCATATTGCCAGCTTTTTTGGCTTTTGCAGGAACTCTATGGATACACCCTAAAGTTCTTAATATAGCAATACTGAAAAACATTGTTGACAACCCCGATGCAAGAAAACTCCAACGCAATCCCGTGCCCGTTCTGGGCGGTGTTGCAGTGTTCTTTGGAATAATCATTGGGCTTTGCTGTTCACCTGCAATGTTAAACAACGCCCACACATTCATCTTTATAGCAGCAATGCTGATTATGCTGTACATCGGCACTACAGACGATATTATCGGTCTGTCACCAAGCATACGTTTTCTGATAGAGATAATCGTCGTCGCTTGGTTTATGTACGCAAACAATTCATCAATAAACTGTTTCTGGGGTCTATGGGGCATAGGAGCAATCCCCCTGTGGGTTTCGTATGCGCTGACTATTTTTGCAGCAGTTGGAATAATAAATGCCATAAACCTCATAGACGGTGTCAATGGCTTGTCATCGGGCTACTGTTTTATGTCATCAGTGCTCTTTGCAATATTCTTCTACGTCACAGGCAACCAACCAATGACATTATTTGCGTTGTCCGCAGCCGGAGCCATCATCCCCTTCTTTTTGCACAATGTATTCGGGCAAAGCACAAAAATGTTCATAGGCGACGGAGGAACACTTGTAATAGGAACGATGTTGGCAATGTTTGTCATAAACATTCTCGATGTAAAATCAGGTTGCAACCTGATTGTTGCAAAAGGCCTGGGACTTATACCGTTTGCATTGGCCGTCTTGTCAATACCAGTTTCGGACACACTGCGAGTTATGTCAACCCGTTTCATCAACAAGAAGCCAATCTTTTACCCGGACAAGACACACCTGCACCATATGTTTATCGACTTGGGATTCTCACACATAGGCACAACCATCTCAATCTTGTCACTCAATTTCATTGTAGTTGCAATATGGTTTCTCTCGTACAAATTAGGAGCATCTGTTGATGCGCAGTTATATATTGTCGTGGCAACAAGTTTCCTGTTCACATTCGTTTTCTATTGGTATGCAAAACGACAAATAGAGAAGAATACAAAAGCACTTGCAACATTCAAGAGCATAGCAAAAATATTGCATATTGAAAAGAAAGGAATATGGCACACAATTCAACAAATGATTGACAAATTATAAGTAACATTATTACCACAGCGGGCAATACAAATAGTATTGCCCGCTGTGGTAATATATGTAGTTACCCAACATCATCTCGCTCCATACACAACAGAGTGCACTCCCAACAACCTGTCTGCTCTGTCACCAATACCTCTGTAATATATGTATATGGAATATTCATTCTCCGTTTCATAAAAATTACCATCGGCCGGAGCATCAAGCACCTTTCCGTTCACTGACGACAGCCATAGATAACGATAGTTGTATACCCCCATCTTCAAAAGCTGTGATGTGAAATAGTAACCATCCTCATCATCATAACTGAGTTTGTTGGCAGGTGTAAACCCATTACCGCAAAAATCACCAAGCAGATAAAGCTCACCGTCAGCAATACGGGGAACATCAAGCGCAAAATGCACATTGACATAATCGGCCTCAATTTGCGTTCCGAACCCCTCAAATGTATTTACCAGAAAACGACCGTTCTCATCACGATAATTCGAATGAGAAACACGAGGCTTGTCCATATACAGAATCACATTATACAAGCCACCTGCATAAACAACCTCTTCAACACCTTCACCCGGAGAATTCGGGTCAGTAATCTCAAAGCGCCTATACTCATTACCGGCGTCAAATATCAATTTTTCATTATTCACATATTCAACCACCCCATTTGTGATATATGTTGGAAGAATGTCCCGCACCACATTGTCGCGCCTGCCGTTCTGATAGACAACAGCTTTCAATTCTGCGGACGGAGAAGAGACAAAAGATGGGTAATGCACTGCAAACGACACCTGTTGATGCCTCTCGTTGAAAGAGATATCAGTATCACCGCTCACCCCGGCCTCGAATGAGACAAGAGGCTCAACAACCGAAAAGTCAAACGACGCAACGGGTACATCTTCTTCGGCCTCATCATCAAATACTTCCACACGATAATTGCCCGAGAGTTTAAGCGACATATTTTCATTGGGGATAGTAAACGCATAGTGCGTATATAATTGATTTGTGTTTACTGAATTCTCCCATTCTTCTATGAGGACATCGTTAAAACCCTCAATATAATCAATCTCCAACAAATCAGAAGGAGACCAATCGGCATTGCAATGAACGACACGATAGGTGTAACGGTGATATATATGAGACAACTCATCAAACGAAAAATGCAACATATCATCTCCACCCAAACGCATAACAGGCAACGTTCCCCACTCACCGTTAAGCAGCACCTGCGCAGAGCGCACCGACGGCAGAAAAGAACGTGAAGACTGCGCATTGACAGCCAGCACCACAAACAAAGCAAGGCTAATTACAACACTTCTAAGCATATCCGTTTTTTATATAGCGAAGATAAGCATTTAAAAACAATATTTTTGTATATTTACATAATTTATGATACACAGTAACTAAAAGCAACGTGAAAAGAGTATTTGCAATAATATTTTACGCCCTGGTACCAATTGTGGCTATGGCACAGAAAAAAGTCTACGAAAAAGCAGACAGCACCAGAATTGAACATATCCTGCACAGCGTGGAGCACAACAAAAGCAACAACACCGGCGAACTGCTCATAGCCATTGCCGACAAACTCATAGGCGAGAAATATATAGCCGGCACATTGGAGCAAGGTATTGAAGAACCGCTGTTCATCAGTTGCACAAAACTGGACTGCACCACCTTTGTAGAACTGGTTCTTGCAATTGCAATGACAGCCGATGAAGGCAGCACACATTTCAACGACGTCTGTCGCAACCTCGAGAGGATACGTTACCGCAACGGCAAGAACAACGGCTATACAAGCCGTCTGCATTATATTAGCTGGTGGGTGGCCGACAATGCACAAAAAGGCATTATTGAAGATGTGACATCACACATCAGCAGCAACAAACAGCCCCTCACCCTTAACTTTATGAGCACCCACCCAAACAGTTACCCCATACTTGCCGAAAACCCTCACCTTGTAAAGGAGATCGAAAGTTTGGAGAACCCCTACCGAGACATAGAGGTCAGTTATATACCAAAGGATAGTATAGGCACGAACGGAGACGAGAACATCAAAAACGGAGACATTATAGCCATAACAACATCCATTCAAGGGCTAGACGTAACACACATAGGCTTTGTTTACTACAATGAAGGCACACTGTGCCTCTTTCACGCATCAAGCGGAAAAGAAAAAGTCACAAAAGAGACCGAGCCCTTTCGTGACTATATCATCAGAAACAAACGCCACACCGGCATTAGAGTCTTCAGAGCCGTTTTCTAGACATCACAACCGGCAAAATCAAGCACTCGGGTCATCATTTTTATACAGGCGCTTGCGCCCCTCGGCACGCAACTGTTCGTGCTGCTCATAGGCTGCACGGGTGCGTTTCCATCTATTGTGAGTCCATAGCCACAACTCCGGATTTTCCTTTATCTCCTTCTCAAGCAACTCATAATAGCGGTTGGTAGGCCCGTATTCAGGCATCTTGGACGCATCCTCGGCAAACAGCTCAAAATGTGCTGTGTAATAACCACGTTTCACACGCTTATACCTTAAAAAGAAAAGCGCTGCCTGTGTACGCTGTGCAATCTTCTCTGTTCCGGTAAAGACAGGTGTCTCTCGGTGCAGAAAATCAAGCCAATAGTTTATAGACTCCCACGTAGGAACCTGGTCGGCGATGAAACCTATCAGATATTGTTTCTTATCCTTTAAAATCTGCACTATCCTACGCAAGGTATTAGCCATCGTTATAGCTTCAGCCCCATACTGCTCGCGCATCTTTTTCATCAAAGCATCGAAACGCTTGTTTTCGAGCGGATGGTAAATATCTCCAATAACCACATTCTCGGGATTGAAATGAAGAGGAATAGAAGTGGCATACTCCCAATTTATAAAATGTCCCATATAGCAGACACACGAACGCCCCTCGGACAACATACGGTTAACATCCTCGACCCCCGTAAAAACCATCCTCTTGGATATCTGCTTTTCACTCAAGCCATACAGCTTTATCGTCTCGACAAAATAGTCGCACAGCACAGAGTAGAATTTACGTTCAATACTCTTTATCTCCTTCAAACTCTTCTCGGGAAAGGATTTTACCAGATTATCCCGCACAATCTTTCTACGATAACGCACCAGATAATAAACAAGAAAGTATATAATATCCGAGAGAATGTATAGAACAAAAAAAGGCAGTTTGTTCAGGACAAACAGCAACGACAATGAGATATAATACAGAATTCCTTTCATAAGATGAACATATACAACATACTGCATAAAATGCTTACCCGTTCAAAATATCGCTGACACACAACAACTTATCAAAGCGACAAATATAATCAGACAACGGTTAAACTCCAAGTGTGGCAAAAGTATACATATTTTTTCAAAATAAAAAGAGTAGAACACTATAATTGACAACCCCCGACACACTAGCATAACGGTTTATACACCAAAGCCCGGAACAAATCCGGGCTTTGACATAATATATAAACATTCATTTATTCCAATGTACCGTTATTTGCCGCATCAATCATCTCTGCGCTTGCATACATATAAATTTCAACACGACGATTCTCGGCACGGCCTTCTGCAGTAGCATTGTCTGCCACAGGTTGCTTTGAGCCGAATCCCTCGACACTCTTTATCTGTTTCTCAGCCACGCCCTTTGACAAAAGATACTCAGACACAGCCACGGCACGCTTCACCGACAACGGGTCATTGATGGCATCACTACCGGTAGAGTCTGTATGACCATATATCACGACATCTGCATCACTGTACTCCATCAGCACTTTTGCAAACTCGGCAAGATTGTCCTTTGCACTCTTGTTCAAAGAATGTTTGTTGGTAGCAAAGAGCACACCTGAGTCAAAAGTAACCTTCACTGCCGTAAGATTATTTGCATCGGTAATAGTCTGCACAGTGGCATTCTCAACCATAGCAGCAGCCTCGGCCGCATTATCCATTCTTTTACCAATCAAAGCACCGGTTCCGGCACCGACAGCCGTACCTACAGCAGCTCCGATAGCTGCGCCGGCGCCTGTATTACCGGTCAACTTGCCAATCAATGCACCAATAGCCGCGCCACCCGCAGCACCGCCGGCAGCACCGATTACACTACCCTTTGCCAAATTATTCCAGCTACCACAACTTGAAAGAACGAGTGCTGAACAAACCACAATACAAATACTTTTTACAAATTTCATATCTATAATCTTTATAAATTCAAACCTTTGGCAAAGTTAACTAAAAATATATTTTCAAGCAACACTCTAACTTTAAATGAACATAAATTAGTATATGAACAAAAAACAGCCATACGATTTTCGCTATTATGTTAATATATTTTTATACTTTTGCAGATAGAAGCAAAAAGACATAAATAAAAACTCAAATATATGGCAGAATTAAAAAATCTTACAAAGCGCAGCGAGAGCTACTCGCAGTGGTACAACGACTTGGTGATTAAAGCAGACCTTGCAGAACAATCTCCTGTGAGAGGCTGTATGGTAATCAAGCCTTATGGCTACGCCATCTGGGAAAAGATACAGCGTACACTGGACGATATGTTTAAAGAGACCGGACACGTCAATGCATATTTCCCGATGCTGATACCAAAATCATACCTCAGCCGCGAAGCCGAGCACGTCGAGGGCTTTGCCAAGGAGTGCGCCGTTGTGACACACTACCGCCTGAAGAATGCCGAGGACGGCAGCGGCGTCGTAGTAGACCCAGCTGCAAAGCTTGAAGAGGAGATGATTATACGACCCACATCTGAAACTATCATTTGGAGCACTTATAAGAACTGGATACAGTCGTATCGCGACCTTCCGATTATGGTTAACCAGTGGGCGAATGTTATGCGCTGGGAGATGCGCACACGTCTTTTCCTGCGTACAGCCGAGTTCTTGTGGCAGGAGGGACACACTGCACACGCCACACGCGAAGAGGCCGAGAAAGAGGCTCAGACAATGTTGCACGTGTATAACGACTTTGCCAACAACTATATGGCCCTGCCTGTCGTTATGGGTGTAAAATCGGCAAACGAGCGTTTCGCCGGAGCTTTGGACACATACACCATTGAGGGTATGATGCAGGACGGCAAGGCATTGCAATGCGGAACATCACACTTCCTGGGCCAGAATTTCGCAAAGGCATTCAATGTGCAATTTGTAGACAAGAACAACAACTTGGAGTACGTATGGGCAACATCTTGGGGCGTATCAACCCGCCTGATGGGTGCGTTGATTATGACACACTCCGATGACAACGGCCTTGTTCTGCCACCGGCACTTGCACCGATACAGGTAGTCATCGTGCCAATCTGCAAGAACGAGGAGCAGCTTGCAAAGATAAAGGAGACAACCGATCCGATGATTGCCGAACTAAAGAAGATGGGCATCACCGTGAAGTTCGACGACGCCGACAACAAGCGTCCCGGTTTCAAGTTTGCCGAATACGAACTAAAGGGTGTACCTGTGCGTCTTGTTCTTGGTGCACGCGACATTGAGAACGGAACAATTGAAGTTATGCGCCGCGACACACTCGAGAAGGAGACACGCTCAATCGAAGGCATTACAGGCTATGTAAAGGAACTTTTGGATGACATACAGACCAACCTGCACCGTAAGGCACTTGCTATGCGCGAAGCCAACACACGCACTGTTGACACATACGATGAGTTCAAGACCGAAATTGAAAAGGGCGGTTTCATCTTTGCACACTGGGATGGTACACCCGAGACAGAGGAGCAAATAAAGAACGACACAAAGGCAACAATTCGATGCATACCTTTGGGTTGGGACGAGACACCCGGCACCTGTATGGTAACAGGCAAGCCATCGGCACGCCGTGTTCTTTTTGCAAGAGCATATTAATATCTACTAAGAACTATGCCGATATCAGCAGTAGTAAACACATACAATGCCGAAAAGCACTTAGAACAGGTGCTTGACGCTTTGAAAGATTTCGATGAGATTGTCGTGTGCGATATGGAAAGCACCGACAACACCATCGGGATTGCAAAAAAATACGGCTGTAAAATTGTCACATTCCCCAAAGGAAACATCACCATTGTTGAGCCTGCACGTAATTTCGCAATACAGCAAGCAAGCCACGAGTGGGTTCTGGTTGTTGACGCAGACGAAATAATAACACCTGAATTGCGCGATTATCTATATAAAAGAATTGAACAGCCGGAATGCCCTACAGGAATGTTCATTTCAAGGCTGAATATGTATTTGGGACAACACGAAAAAGAGAGGTTTGCGACCGATTTCCAGTTGCGTTTTATGAAACGTGACAAGGTTGATTGGCCACCGACCATACACGCGGTTCCACGCATTGACGGCACTATAGAAAAAGCACCTTTGCAGTTCAAGATAATGCATCTGGCCGATGAAACCATACAACAGTTCATCAATAAAGCCAACACATACAGCGACAATGAAGTTGTAAGAAAGGCACACAAGAAATATGGCATTGTGGCACTTATTTATCGTCCACTCTGGAGTTTCTTTCGCACCTATTTTATAAAAGGTGAAATTCTGCAAGGACGACGAGGACTCATAAAGGCATATATGAATGCTACGTACCAGGTTTTTGTAGTAACAAAGATGATGGAAAAAGCTATAAGAGCAAACAAAGAGAAATAACGGACCGTTATTTCTCTTTGTTTATGTAAAAAATGGTGACCCCGGTGGGATTCAAACCCACGACCTTCAGAACCGGAATCTAATGCTCTATTCAGCTAAGCTACAGGGCCAGTCAGTCATTTTCAATTGCGACTGCGAAGATAACAATAAATTACAAAGAAACAATTGCAAAAATGACAAAAAAAAAGAATTCTGCAATAAATAACAAAGAACAGGATAGTTTCGCCACAAAATATTAGCATTTTTAGAACAATATCCATATCTTTGCCACAAATAAGACAGCAAAAGAAAAGCTAGCACATTAAAAACGCAATAAAACAAAACTATATCATAGCAATCTGTCAAAAACAACAATGAAATTATACAATTTACCACAAGAGTACACTCCACTGCTCGACCTAAAACAGACCGAATTGGCAATCAAGCAGATAAAGGAGACATTTCAGCTCAATCTATCATCGTCACTCCGTCTGCGCCGAGTAACAGCCCCACTGTTTGTATTACAAGGAACCGGATTGAACGACGACCTCAATGGCTATGAGAACGCTGTCAGCTTTCCCATACAGGATATGAATGGTGCAGTTGCCGAAGTTGTACACTCATTGGCAAAATGGAAACGAGTGACACTTGCCGAGTATAATATATCACAAGGCTATGGTATATACACCGATATGAACGCAATCAGGGCACACGAGGAATTGGACAATCTGCACTCACTATATGTTGACCAATGGGACTGGGAGCGAGTAATCAGCAACAAAGAGCGCACAGTTGAATTCCTGCGCAAAATTGTCAGCGACATCTATTCGGCCATCCTGCACACGGAATTTGCCCTCAGCGAAAGCTATCCACAATTAAAGCCATCACTCCCCGAGAAAATCACATTCATACACAGTGAGGAGCTACGCTTGAAATACCCCACACTCTCACCCAAAGAGCGCGAAGAGGCAATAACAAAAAAACACGGTGCTGTATTTATCATTGGTATCGGCAACAAACTAGGCGACGGCATACCACACGACAACAGAGCACCTGACTACGATGACTACAGTACCGCAAACGAGGATGGCTTTTACGGACTAAATGGCGATTTGATGATATGGAGCAATGTCCTTGGCAAAGCAATGGAACTCTCGTCAATGGGAATTAGAGTAGACCGTGACGCACTACTTCGTCAGCTGAAGATGTCCGGCAAGGAGGAGCGCAAGGAGCTCTACTTTCACCGCAGAATGTTGAACAACGAACTTCCACTGAGCATAGGTGGCGGTATCGGACAGTCCCGTCTCTGTATGCTGCTGCTGAAGAAAGCACATATCGGAGAAATCCAGTCCAGCATCTGGCCCGAAGAGATGCGTCAAAGATGCAAGGAGATGAATATACCTATTATATAATTATATGGACGTAAGAATTGAACAGAGTTGGAAAGAGATACTTGCAAACGAATTCGAGAAGGATTATTTCACAAGACTCACACAATTCGTGAAAGAGGAGTACAACAGCGGAACACCGATATACCCTCCTGCAAGACTCATATTCAACGCCTTCGACCACTGTCCTTTTGAGAAAGTGAAGGTTGTAATATTGGGACAGGACCCCTACCACGGTGCCGGACAGGCCAACGGACTCTGTTTCTCGGTCAACAAAGGCATTCCCTTTCCGCCTTCACTGCTAAACATATTCAAGGAGATTGAGAACGACCTTGGAACACCCATTCCACAAGATGGTGACCTCACCCGTTGGAGCGACCAGGGTGTGTTGTTGCTTAATGCGACATTGACAGTGCGCGCCGCGCAAGCCGGTTCACACCAACGTCGCGGATGGGAGGAGTTCACCGATGCAGCAATACGTGAACTGGCCTCACGACGCAACGGCATTGTCTTCATCCTATGGGGTAGCTATGCGCAGAAGAAAGGAGCATTCATTGACCGCAACCGACACCTTGTCCTGTCGTCACCACACCCCTCACCACTCTCGGCATATCAAGGATTTTTTGGCAATCACCACTTCAGCACGGCAAACAGATACCTGAAAGAACAGGGAAAAAGCGAAATAATCTGGTAAAAGAGAAAAAACAATAAAAACAAATAATCCCGTTCCACTCCAAAGAGTGAGAGCGGGATTAATCGTTATACCATTGGATATTTGAGCTACGACTACTGCGCTTGTCAATCTTCAGCGCATCTGCAAGCATCTGCGAAGTAGCACGGAAGCTGAAATTGAACGAAGTGTAAGGCGCCAGCACAATACCGCACGACATCTCAAAACAGTGCAAATCGCGCGAAATATTCATTGTTGTTGTTGTCAACTTCTTGTACTCGAAGTTATATCCCGATGTAAAGTTTATGCGCCAATTGTCCGAGATGCCGATATTGCCCGATATATTCAAGTTCTGTGTAAACTTATATGGGTAGCGCATATTTCTCAAATTTATCTCGGCACTCCTGTCCTCGGCCATCGTTATACCGTAGGATAGCGACAAACTCCATGGGAACTTGAAAGGCATATATCCGTCATCATCGACATCGGCACTCTTCGCCTTCTCCTTATTGCGGATACTGCCACCGGGCTTTTTCTCAATACCATTTGGGGCATCACCCACTTTAGCACCAGCATCACCTTCGCCCCCATCACTTCCATTGCGTCTTTTCTCAAACCACTCCTTAATCTTTGTAAAAGTACTGTTGTTGAAGGTGTACGACAAATTCTGACTCATACCCTGGAAACGTCCGAAACGTCCATAAGACCACTCGGTCCTGTCGCCTACGACCACCTGACCATTATCATTGAATGTATAGGCATAGGTAGCCCACGTCGCATTGAAGTTAAAGGTATAGTTCTTTGTCAATTTCAACCTCAATCGTGTCGACAGGTTACTCCAAGGCTTTGTCTTTGCAGCAAGATTATACGAGAGCGACGCTCCAATCTCATCAATAAGACTGATTTTTTTCAAAGAATCATTCTTCGTGCGCCATTTCATCTCAAGATTATTGCTGACACTCATTGAAATGCTGCCGGTCTTGCCCTTTGACGGCAATCCATACATAGCACCCTGATAGGGAGAATATTCAACCGTGCGCACCTCACCTTTCTCGTCAGTGTATACGTACGTATCGTAATAACCATACCTGTCGCTTCCAAAATCAGGAGCATAGCTGAACGACACAGAGGGCTTGAACACGTGTCGCACAGTGTGTATGCGGCTCTTCTTCATAAACGCGGCGGGCTTATAGAAACCATACAATGTAGTATTGGCAGAAATTGACAAATTATAATTATACACCCTATGGAAACCACCCACCGTATCACGCACCACGCTGTTCCTGACGTCATCCCACGACTGGTTCACCTTTTTAAAGTACCAGCGCTCGGTGTAATTGAAACTTGGCGTTATGTTTATATGGTCAAACAACTGGAATGTAGCGCTTATCGGAATATTATGCTTTACACCATTATTCCAATCCTTCAACAAATCAGACTTCAGGAGTTTATACTCCTTTGTAGATATGCTATTACTGAATTGTCCGCTGTACGACAAAGAAATCTTTTCATACCAACGTTCGTCGCCCTTGCGTTTTTTGCGTTTAAAGGGATACTTCTTAGACAGCGACACATTAAGGCTTGGCAAATTCAACGAAATGATGGAATCCCTTACATTCTGTGAAAGGTTCATCGTAGACGACAATGTAAGGCCAATCGACGGGAATGTGTACGAATAGCTTACACTCGAAGTTCTCATACTCTGCGAACTGAGCACCGGATTATAGAGACTCGTCAGGTTTGCACGCTCATAGTTGGCGGTAGAGAAGTTTACACTTGCCGAGAAACTGCTGTTGGGACGGGCCTTGGCATCCTGCCTATGATTCCAGGCAATCCTGAAGTTCTTTCCGACCGAATAGTCGGGCAATCCCCTTTCACCACTCTTGGTCACAAGATAGCTGAAGTTTACACTACCCGAGAACCTGTAACGCTTGGCATACGTCGATGCAGCCCCTACACCCCAAGAGCCCTTTGTATAAATCTCACCTGTGAGTTTAAGGTCAAACTTGTCACTGATGGCAAAATAGTATCCACCGTCACGCAGATAAAAGCCGCGTTCCAGTTCATCGCCATAAGTCGGCATAATAATACCCGAGGAGTATTTGCTTGTAAAGGGGAAATAACCGAATGGCAGAGCCAAAGGCAAAGGCACATCCTCTATCACCAGATATAAAGGACCCGACACCACATCCTTCTTGGGGCGCACCTTGGCACGAGTCAGTTTGATATAAAAATGCGGATGCTCGGCATCACAGGTGGTGTACATACCATCTTGTGAATAAAAGACATCAGTAGAATCCTTTTTAGCCTTTCCACCCATCAGGAAACCATCACCCTGTTGAGTGTAGACATTGCTGATAAATCCCTTTCGGCTCTTGAAGTTGTAGCTCATCTTGTCCGACTCGTATGGAGTGCCTCCATCGACAAACACCGGAAGCCCGCTCACCACGCCGGCCGAATCGGCACGTCCGAATGCGTGAACCACACTGCTGTCCATATTCATTGAAATGACATCCGCCGTCAACTCTATCTTGTCGTAGACAACTTTTCCGCTACCATACAAAAAGGCATTACCATCCGTAGACCACACCATCGAGTCGGCACTCTCGTAAAAGACCGGTGCATCAATGGCATCCTTTTTTGGTGCCTTAACCTCTAAAGTATCAACCGACACGACAGAAGTGTCAACCGCCAGAGTATCCGAAAGAGAGAATGTAACAGCATCTGACAAAAACGACAAGTCACCGGCGGACACCCCAATAGAAGCGACCACCTGCAACATAATTGCCAACAAAAGCCCCAATGCCTTACGTCTCATTTATCAAATCGTCAATACAAGCGACAAAATTACTAAATAAAAAGGAGGTTTTTCCACTTTTTAAGATAAAAAAACACAGATGCCATAAAAAAACACGCGCAAGCAATGATAGACCCCAAGCTCTACATAAACATTTTTGCCCACAAAGAGACCTTCTCCACTGCCTCGGGCGAAATTTTTGCCATACTGTCCAGCACCTGCTCAAAAGTGCGCCTCACCTCAAGGAATTTGGTCTTAGAATAGAACTTGTCGGCAAAACAAATCAGTTGCTCTTCAATAGTCTCAGGGACAAAATCCTTTACCGGCAACCTCCATCCGTTTGCCACAATCTGTTCCTTTGTCAAGCCAACCCCGGTATGACGTTCACACACCCTGGCGTGACGCTCAAGCCCCAATGTTCTGAGCAACTCGGCGCCTAGATAACCGTGACAGATATAAGGTTCACTGCCACAACAATATATGCGTGGAGCATCTGTCAGGAATATGCCCAAGTCGTGCAACATTGCCGCCTCCTCTACAAATTGTATGTCAATGTCCAGTTCGGGATGTCCGGCAGCCAATTCCAAAGCAAACGAAGCAACCTTCTCTGCGTGGATATTATAAATATTCTTCAATTCATTGTCCTCGGGATAATACAGATTGATTACCCCCTTTACATCAATCTCTGCCATAGAATATTGTTTCAAATATTTACCGAAGATACAATTTTTATCAAACTCCACAAAAAAACAGCAATCTTTTAACACATCGGACAAAACGTTTCATACATTAAACAAGCCGGTTCATACACTCGCAAGTATAAAAAAGCAATATAAGCATTGCTTGTCTAATAATTTTAACTATCTTTGCGAAAGTGAGGACTATATCCAAGCAAAACAATGAAAAAAATAGCCGAAAAAACGCTCCGGCTCCCACCAATCACTTTGGAAGAGATGTCGGGAATAAAGCTAATGAACAGAACGGACACAAAATTTGTGGCCACCATTGAGCAATTGCATTCGTTCCTCACCGCTGTCCGCGGCAAGTATTACATCCAGGAAATCAACGACAAGCGCATCGCAAGTTATCACACAACCTATTTTGACACATCCGACTACCAGATGTACGGCATACACCACGCCGGACGTCAAGTGAGGGAGAAGATACGCGTTCGCACGTACCTTGACAGCGACGACACATTCTTTGAAATTAAGAACAAGAACAACCACGGCCGCACAAAGAAAAAACGTATCTCTATCAGCGGGCACGACACTGTAGAACAGGAGCACGAGAGCATTGTACCCTTTATGGCAAAGCACGCGTGGTACACTATTGACGAGATTTCCCCCGTCATAGAGAACTGGTTCAACCGCATCACATTGGTAAACTATGAAAAGACCGAGAGACTGACAATTGACTTCAACCTCCGTTTCCATCACCTGAAGAGCGATGACCACGACCGGCTACAACATATCGCCATCATTGAACTGAAACGCGATGGCAATGTCCCGTCGCCCGCACTTGACCTTTTGCGCGACACACGCATAAAACGCTCCGGGTTCAGCAAATACTGCATTGGCAGTGCACTTACAAACAGCAAACTCAAGCGTAACAACTTCAAGGAACGCCTGACAATGATAAAGAAAATGGAAAACAAACGATAAAGCTATAATAATGAAACTTTTAACTACCCTACTCTTAATTTTCTCGACAATGTACGTGCAAGCACAGGAAGTCGAGAACACAAGTGCAACAGAAACAAATGCGTTAGAGACAGTAAGTACCGTAGCTTCTGAAATCAAAAAGGCCGAAGCTGTCAATGTCTTCATCGACTACGACGACGAGCTCAACCAACACGAGAAGATGTCCGTGTCGGTGAAGCAAAAACGCCAGACCGACAAATTCATAGACACAGACCACGTCTACAAACTACTGTTGGCATTCCTGATTAACCTGGTGGCCATTATGATAATTGTCCGTTGGCTCTACTACCCCAAATGCAAACGTGGAGAGTTCTTCTTCACCTACATACTCATTGCCATCAGCACCTTTATGCTCATATACGTGCTTGGCGATGTAAAGCTGAAGGCCGGCATTGCACTTGGTCTCTTTGCTATGTTCAGCATCATACGTTACCGCACCGAGCAGATAGCTATCCGCGAGATGACATACCTGTTCATCATCATTGCACTGAGCGCCATCAACGGACTCACAATCAGTGAGCTTAGCCTTGGCGAGGTAATCATCATAAACATCCTGTTCATCATAGCCATCATCATTTGCGAGAGCAGGCTGCTCATCAGCCACTACTCATACAAAGTCATAAAATATGACAACATCAGCCTCATCACCCCCGAGAAGCGAGAGGAACTGATTGCCGACCTTGAAAAGCGCACAGGGCTGAAAGTCGTCAAGGTCGAAGTCGGTGCAATCGACTTCCTCAAGGACGCCGCAATAGTAAAGATGTATTACAAAAGCAACGAGGCAAACAATTCAGTAGACACAATACTTAAAACCCCTACAGATGAATACAAACTTAAAGAATAATTTCAGAGGCATACTCACATTGCTCTTAGCAATGTTTTTGCTCGCTCCATCCTGCAATGCCAATGCACAGGGCAACAATGACGAATTTGGAATTTGGGCAACATTTGAAGCGTCCAAAAAAATAAACAAAGAGTTCAAGGTCGTTGCAGATGCCGAGTTGCGCACATACGATTTTGTAAAGAACATAGAGCGTGCCACCATCGGCGCAAAGGTTGAATACAAGATACTCAAATGGCTGAAGGCAAATGTCGGTTATAGTTTTATGTACACCCATAAGCCCGAGGAGACAAGCATCAAAGACACAAAGGAGATTCTTGACGAAAATGGAGAAACCGTACTTCTTTATGATAAAAACGTCGACCACGACTATTGGGTAATACGCAATCGAGTATATGCAACCATCAGCGGAGAATACAAGATCGGACGCTTTGAGATTGGCCTGCGCGAACGACTGCAATACACACATACCGGCTCTGCCACAACAGACGAAACAAAATACCGCTGGTATGAGCAGATAGACGACGAAGGCAACGACCTACCACCTGTTCTTGAGGTCGAGAAGAATGCCGAAACAAAAAAAGCAAAACACAACTTGACCCTTCGTTCACGTCTCAACGTCAAATACGACATTCCAAACTGCAAAATCAACCCATTTGCATCGGTGGAACTATATACCCGTCTCGACGAGTGGAAAGGATATGACAAATTACGATACCGCATAGGCGGAAGCTACAAGATAAACAAGAAGAACTCAATTTCTTTATTCTACCTCTATCAAAGCGTCAATGACGATGATGAGCCCGGTGGACACGCAATTGGATTAGAGTACTCTATTGACCTTTAATAAACTCATATTATGAAAAAGATATTACTCATTGTATCATTAATCACCCTTGCAACCACAGCTGCAGCACAGCATCTTGTGGTGGAAAAGACCGGGGTTGACAATGAGATTGTCACACTTGACAATCTTAAACAGATAACATTTGACGGCATCACCGTGAACATAGAGCAGAACGATGGAACAAAGAACAGCACCACTATGGGCAACATCAACCGCATCTATTTCAGCGACTTGTCATCAATTGCCGACATCCAGCAACAAGACGACAATCTGGTAGAATATCTGTCGGCCGATGAGATTGCCATAAATGCAGATGCAGGTTCAGCAGTCAGCATATACAGCCTTACTGGCGCATCACTGCTCACCAAGCGCATCAACGCACAAGGCAGTGCAATAAGCATCGCAAACCTTCCCAAAGGAATATACATTGTAAAAGCTAATGAAAGAACCACAAAAATCATAAAAAGATGAAAAAGGCACTATTTCTTTTCGGGGTGCTTGCAGCATCTTTTGCACAGGCACAGGTATTGTACGTAAACAACAGTAACGGCACATACCAAGAGATTGACACCAAGACAACCGGCGACATAACCTTCAACGAGGAACAGCAACTCATCCGCATTGAATTGGGCAATGGCATAGCAAGCCAATTCTCAACAACCGGGATAACAAACATAGCTCCTGTTTCGAACAACGGAACAGAGTTGACATACGACCTTAACCCGACCGTTGCTTTTGATGCCACAGACAAGGAGAATTTCAACGAAATAACCCAGGCTATCCCCACCGATGAACTTGACGACGAGTATGGCGATTTTGTAGAGAACTACTCAACCTCGCGCATCATAACAATCACATTCAGCGAGACAGGCGTAAAGACAACCGCCTTGCCCAGTGGCATCACAGCCACCATCAATGGCGGACACATTGTCATCAACTCAACACTCAGCAAAATCGGCTACAGAGTAAAAGGAACCTGTAGCAACGGCTCGTTGAAGATTTACAGCGACAAGAAATTTCAGATTATGATGCTAGGGCTTAGCCTGACAAACCCCACAGGCCCCGCAATAAACATACAGAGTGGAAAAACAGTATATTTCACACTCTTGACAAACTCCAACAACACCCTATGCGACGGTGCGACATACAATGCGCCGGTTGTTGGCAGCAACGGTGAAGAAGAGGACCAGAAAGGAACAATCTTCAGCGAGGGACAGTTGATTATCAACGGTGCCGGCACCCTCAACGTAACCAGCCTTGGAGGCCACGCAATTTGCAGCGACGACTACATAAGAGTGCGAGGTGGCAACATCAACATCCTCTCTGCAGCAAAGGATGGTTTCCGCACAAAGGACAAATTCGTAATCGGTAGAGCCGAGGCCTGCTCACCCAATATAACAATCAATGCCACAAGCAATGGCATTGAGTGCACCGAGGGTACATTGACCATAGAGGCCGGCAAGCTCGACATCACATCAGGTGGCGAAGGCATCAAAGTTGTGTACGAAGAGACCGACCCAGCCGTAATCCCCGATGCCTACATCAATGGCGGTTACATAAACATTACCACAACCGGTGAAAAGAGCTCGGCAATACAGACTACCGGCAATTACACTCAAAATGGCGGCATCATACAGGCCACTGTCAACGGCAACGGTTCAAAAATCATCAACAGCGATGGCACAACTACCATCAGTGGCGGCAAGCTCACCGGCATCGCCAACGGAACAGTCTCTGCCGATGAATCATCGGCCGGCGGCATAAAGAGCTACGGTACACTAACCATAACAGATGCCACTGTTGGCATAGAATGCAACGGCAAGGGTGCAAAAGCCATCAACTGCGACTATGACGTAGTCATCAACAGCGGCAAGGTCACCTTGCTTGCAACAGCCGAGAATTACACCGACATTGCTAATGACAAAAAGACACGCGCAATCACAGCAGACGGCATCATCGTCAACGGTGGCACACTCATTGCAAAGGCCTATAACCACGCAATGTCGGTACAGATGTCAATAGAAATAAATGGTGGAACAGTCAATGTACACAGCACAAGCGACACGGCACTCGACACCGATGCTACACAGACCGGTGGCTGGCTGTTGACACAGGATTACGAATAAAAAAAACTTAACATACAAAAAAGCGAGGTGCTGAAAGTTGTTTTCAGCACCTCGCTTTTTTGTATTTATCTCTTGCTTGCAAAGAACTTCTTCATCAGTGCCGTAGCCTCATCGGCGCAGACTCCGCTCACCACCTCGGTCTTCGGATGCATTACATCGGGGGCATAGCGATGATAGCCTCGTTTCTCATCCTCGGCACCATATACCACCCTACCCATCTGCGCCCAGGCAATTGCACCGGCACACATAGGACAAGGCTCAACGGTGACATAGAGCGTACAGTCGTTCAGGTATTTTCCACCGATGTTCGATGCCGCAGCAGTTATAGCCTGCATCTCGGCGTGGGCAGTTACATCATTGAGCATCTCGGTGAGATTGTGTGCGCGGGCAATTATATGTCCCTTGCACACTATCACAGCCCCAATGGGCACTTCATCCTCATCAAATGCCCTCTGCGCCTCAACAAGCGCCATCTTCATATAGTCAACATCTGTCATCATCCTCTATCGGCGCATATCGTGCTCCCCAAAAAGCGTGGGATAATCTTCATCCAAATTCTTGTATATGAACGACAACAAAGTCTCGCGCATCCAATTGCTCTTGTTATTGATGCGGTACTTTTTCAGGTAATCGTCAATGATTTTCATCTCCTCGTCACTCACAAGACACACGATACGCGAATGACGCACTGGTTGCGTGCGTGCAGTGGTGGCTTTGGGACTTTTCGCTTTCTTTGTGCTCATTGTATATAAAATGGCTTCTTTCTCTGCGCAAAAATACTCCATCTTTGCAGCAAATGCAAGTTTTTCATTTGCTTTTGAGCTTTGTAAATAGTATCTTCGCTAAGAATTTGTTAAAAAAGACATTCACATACCCAATATGGCACAACACAATCTGCTTGGCAACAAGGGCGAGATGCTTGCATCGAGATACCTACTGGACAAAGGATATGCCATTCACCACCATAACTGGCGCTGCGGACACAAGGAGATTGACATCATAGCGCAGCAACGCGACACGCTTGTCTTTGTCGAGGTCAAAAGCCGCACAAGCGAGGAGTTCGGGAATGCCTACGATGCTGTCGACAACAAGAAGATAAAGTTGCTGATATCTGCGGCACAGGCATATATCAACAAATACAGCATAGACCTCAAGTTCCGCTTCGACATCATCACCGTAACCGGCGAAGGAGAACCGTATAAAATAGAACATATTGAAGATGCATTCTACCCCGAATGGTAAGCAACACCTATGAACATTGAAGACGCACGCATATATTGCCTGAGCAAACAGAATGCCATCGAGGACTTTCCTTTTGACGAAACCACATTGGCATTCAGGGTCGAGAACAGGATTTTTGCAATCACAGACCTTGAAAACACAAAGTGGTTCTGTGTGAAGTGTGACGCCGACTACGCCGTGGAACTGCGCGACCGCTATCCGCAGATTACACCGGCCTGGCATATGAACAAGAAGTACTGGAACCAGCTTGACATTGCCGCATTGGACGACGGGTTGTTCTATTCGCTTGTAGACCACTCATACGACGAGGTACTGAAGAAACTTCCCAAAAAGACACGCATAAAATATGGCCGATAGCATATACATAAAAAGACTCGACTCAACAGACTCCACCAACCGCTATGCGCGAGACGAGGCCGAGTCGTTGTGGAGAGAGCGTGGCAACAACGATTTTGCCGTTGTCACAGCCGGGCATCAGACATCCGGACGAGGGCAAAGAGGAAACACCTGGCACTCCCAGCCCGGCAAAAACCTGCTACTCTCCATCCTTGTGCGCCCAGGGCAAACGTTGGAGGCTTCAAAGCAATTTGTTTTGTCACAGGCTGTTGCATTGACCATACACGATGTTATGGGATATTACGGTATTGAAGTGCAACTAAAATGGCCCAACGACATCTATGCAGGCAAACGCAAACTGGCAGGAATACTTCTGGAACTCGATTACTCGGGTGCATTTGTAGAGCAAGCGATAATAGGCATTGGCATCAACGTCAACCAAGACACATTCCCGCCAATGGACAGAATACCTGTTTCAATGAAGATGCTGCAGAAAGCAGAAAGCAGAAAGCAG
>JAFYWV010000088.1 GCA_017546505.1 Bacteroidaceae bacterium | reverse complement strand
CCCCGACTTATTTTATAGTAAATTCCAATTACTTCTTGGCATTCTTCAACTGCTTCTCAATCATTGCGTAGGCAACAGGAGCGGCAATGAAGATTGAAGACAAAGTACCGAACACAACACCAAGTATCATCGCAAATGAGAAGCTGCGGATGCTGTCACCACCAAGGATGAAGATACACAACAACACAACCAATGTACTGAATGATGTATTCAAAGTACGTGCAAGAGTTGTATTCAATGAGTTGTTGAACAAGTCGAGCTTATTGTGCTTTGGATACAACTGTGAGAACTCACGGATACGGTCAAAGATAACCACCTTATCGTTGATTGAGTAACCGATAGCTGTCAGGATTGCACCGATAAATGTCTGGTCGAGCTCGAGTGACATTGGGAGTATACCGTGCAACAGTGAGTAGCAACCCATAATCATAAGTACGTCGACAGCAAGCGCAAAGATTGAACCAACGCTGTAAGCCACGTTGCGGAAACGTACAAGAATGTAGATGAAGATAGCAATCAAGGCCAAAATCACTGAAACCACAGCACCCTCACGTATATCGTCGGCAATGCTTGCACCAACCTTCTGTGAGCTCTTGATTGAACCACCCTTGTCATCCTGTGTATCGCAGAATCTCTCGAAAGTAACATCGTCGGCAAGCAAGCCGGCTTTCTTCAAAGTTGCATAGATAACCTCCTCAACCTTCTTGTCCGAATTAGCTGAATTGTCTTCTACAAGGTAGTTTGTAGAGATACGCAACTGATCACCGCTTGTACCGTATGATATTACCTGAACATTTGCATCCTTAATCTCAGCCTTCAACAGGTCGCGAACCTCGCTGTCCGAAACCTTCTGCTCGAACTTGACAACATAGTTGCGGCCACCGGTAAAGTCGATGCTCTCTGCCATACCACGCAAAGCGAACGAAGCAACCATAGCAACAGCCAATACAACAAATACAATGTTCACCTTCTTTGCGGCAGCAATAAAGTTATACTTTGTATCCTTGAGCATCTTGCTTGAGAACTTTGTGGTAAAGGTAAGGTTCATCAACTTGTTCTTGTCAAGGAAACGCTCATATACTACACGAGTAACAAACACTGCTGTAAAGAATGAGCACAACAGACCGATAATCAATGTGGTTGCAAAGCCCTTGATAGGACCTGTACCGAAGTTGTAAAGAATAATACCGGTGATGATAGATGTGAGGTTAGAGTCGAAGATTGCCGAGAAAGCATTCTTGTAACCATCAGAAAGAGCCGCACGGACATTCTTGCCTGCACGCAACTCCTCTTTCGCACGCTCATATATAAGCACGTTTGCATCCACTGCCACACCAAGAGTCAACACAATACCGGCAATACCCGACATTGTGAGCGCAGCCTGGAACGAAGCAAGAATACCCAATGTGAAGAACAGGTTAAGCAACAATGCACCGTTTGCAATCATACCGGGAACAAGGCCGTAAACAGCACACATATACACCATCAACAGGATGAATGCAATAACAAATGACATCAAGCCCTGGTTGATTGAAGCTGCACCGATAGAAGGACCAACGACGTTGCTCTCTACGTCTCGCATAGGAACGAGCATCTTACCCGAACAAAGCACAGTTGCAAGGTCCTGAGTCTCCTCGATAGTGAAGCTGCCGCTGATAACGCTGTGGCCACCTGCAATACGGCCCTCTGGTACCGGCGCGCTGTATACAAGACCATCAAGCACAACAGCGATAGGACGTCTGCTCTTTGCGCACTCCTCGGTCAAGTTAGCCCAAGTGTGAGCCACAGCACCGTTCATTGTCATATTTACGCAAGGCTTGTTATTCTGGAATGCAGCTGTTGCCTCAGCAATGACATCGCCCTGCAATGGAGCCATACCATCCGCATCCTTATCCTTGATTGCATAGAGAGTGTAAACACCGCCCTTAGAATCGGCACCCCAGCAGAGGTTCAATTCACGTGGCAAAATCTTGCGTGGATTGAGAGCATCCTTCTCCATTGCCTTACCGGCAGCAAGAACCTCGTCAATCTTAGCCTTTCCCTCACGGTTAACATAGGCAATAATACAACCGCCGGTGTTACCGACAAGGCCTGTCAATGGGTTAACAGTCTCGCCCTTGCTCTTTGCAACCTCCTCACCCAACTGCATCAGCTTGGGAAGAACCTTTGCAATCTCCTGGTCTGTATAAGTCTCCCAGAACTGCAAGTTTGAAGAACGGGTCAAAAGTTCAATTACACGTGTCTTGTTCTCGACACCGGGAAGCTCAACCATAATACGGCCCTGGCCACCTGCAAGTTTCTGAATGTTTGGCTGTGCAACACCGAAACGGTCTACGCGCGAGCGTACCACATTAAACGAGTTGTCAACTGCGCTGTTAAGTTCAGCACGGAGAACAGCCTCAACCTCTTCATTTGTAGAGTTCTGTGAAACCTTATTCTTCAACGCGCTTGATGCGAAGATTGAAGCCAAAGACTTGTCTGCGGGCAAGTTTGCGATGAAAGCGGCAATAGCATCGTTGTTTGTATTAGACGCCTCCTGTGCAGCCGCAAGCGCAGCCTCCACATCTTGGTCAACACTGCCGCTTGCAAGCGACTTGAGGAACTCGGGAACAGATACCTCCAAAGTAACACTAAGACCACCCTTCAAATCAAGGCCAAGGCCAATTTCCAACTCACGACACTGCTGGAGAGTGTAGATTCCCAACCAGACTTTCTTCTCTTTGTTGGTCTCAAGATACTCCTCCTTCTTGAAGTCAAAGTATGCACTCTTCTCTGCTTCAGTAACTGTCACACCACTGTCCTGAAGCTCAGAAATCCAACTTGCAGTCTGCTCTGTTGCCCATTTGTTAACCTCGTTCTTCTGACGGTTAGTAACGTAAGAGAAAGAGAGATAAAACAAACACACAAGTGTCAGCAATACTGCAAAAACTTTTACAAATCCTTTGTTCTGCATTTTAATTAAATTTTATTGTGATTTATTTTGTTCCTTTTAAAAACGCGCAAATATAGCGTTTTTTCTTTTAAAAAAAGCATTATTTGCCACAATTTCTTTATTTTATAATACAAAAGATTGAAAAACAACCCAAAATCGGAACATTAAGACACAGAAGGAGAAAAAAATCGGCACAAACAACAGAAGCTCCGGCTGTCAAAGACAGACAACCGGAACAGCAAGGTGACAAGGGGGAAATAGAGAAAATTTATTTGGACGAAGAGTCAAAAAGGCGTCGTTTCTCCTGTTCGCTCAATGACGCATAACCGCCTTTCTTAATCTTTTCAAGAATTATATCCACCTCGGCTTCATCGGCTTTCTTGCGTGCGTTGTACTCATAGTCATCGACACGCTTTCCACCCGAGGAGTATGTAAACTTCGGTTTTCTTTTTCTCCTCGAGTTCTTACCATTGAAAAGGGGTTTCACCCAATCGAGCGGACGGTTGACAAAATCGGTCACATCGACCCCTTTGCCAAGCAAGAAAGCAACCAGATAACCGGCGGCAGCACCTCCCAGATGCGCAAAATTACCCCCGGCATTATTGCCGGAGAGCAACAACACTGACACAAGGACTGTGACAATCGCAAAAGTCGATAGCTTGACCGTTCCAACAAAAAGCAGATTTATTCTATACTCGGGTGAACGCACTGCTGCCGAAGTCACTATGGCAAGCACTGCTGCCGACGCGCCCACCAGATGCGAAGTGCAGACAACACCCGCAAAATAGGGGAACAGATTATATGCCAACACGTAGAAAAGCGCACCGGACAGCCCACCCAACAAATATGTTCCAACAAAATGCCGTACAGAAAAGAAGTTGAGAAAAATGCGCCCGAAAACATACAAGGCAAACATATTCCACAAAAGGTGCATTATGCCACTATGGACAAACATATACGTAAAAACAGTCCAAGGCTTTTGCAAAAGCATTGGCAACGATGCCGGTAATTCAAACCATAATTTTGAAGAGACAGCAAACGACGGCAAATTAAAAAGAACCGAAAAAACACCGATTAAAACGAAGATTATATAGACTACAACATTCGCATAGATAAATCTCTGCACTACATCGGCCTGCTTGAATCCTGTAACAATTTTTTTAAACATAAGGCCCCCCTATCTTTCTTTTCTTGCGCCAATATAAAATCAGAACAAGACCGAACAACATTCCACCGAGGTGCGCAAAATGCGCTATACCATCCTGAGCATTTGACACGCCGAACAGCAACTCTATGACAGCATATCCTATTACAAAATATTTTGCCTTAATGGGAAATGGCAAAGGGAAAACAAACATCTTTTCGTTGGGAAATGACATTCCAAAACCAAGCAATATCGCATACACTGCGCCAGAAGCACCAACTGTTGTCCAACGATTAAGAAACACATCCATCGGCATAATACCCACCGATGGTATCTGTACAGTAGCATAACCGGCCAGTCCCTCCTGCACAAAACTTATATACTGCACCAGTTCCTGCAACAAGCCGGCTCCGACTCCGGCTACAAGATAAAATATAAGGAAACGTTTTACGCCCCATATTCTCTCAAGCACAGCTCCAAACATATAAAGCGCAAACATATTAAAGAACAAATGTGCAATGCCGCTATGCATAAACATATATGTAACAAGCTGATAAGGTGCAAAATCGGACGCCTTGAAAAAATGGAGTCCAAGATAACCTGTAAGATCAATCCCTTGCTTCTCCATCACGATTGTTGCCAGAAACATCAGCACATTTATTGCCAAAAGATTTTTTACAACTTCGGGTATTCTATTCATAGAACTAACATTTAAAACAAAAAGAACAAAAAAGCCTTTCGAGAAACCATCCTTGCGAATATAGCATAAAAACAGAAAAAAACAGATCGCAGAATTGCCACAATCGACTTATTGTCTATCATTAAAACATATTTTCAGTTGAAATTCGCCGCAAAATTACCGGTATTTATTATATTTGCAAACTATTGTTGCTTAACAAAACATAAAAAAGTAAATTTAAACAAAAAATACACAAAAACAATGAATCTCGAAACCACATTAGCACAAAGTGTTACCGAAGCTATAAAAAAGCTGTACGGTGCAGAATTCGACACTCAGAAGATACAGTTGCAAAAAACCCGCAAAGAGTTTGAAGGAGATTTCACTCTGGTTGTATTCCCTTTCCTTGCACTCTCAAAGAAACGTCCCGAAGAGACAGCCCTGGAGATTGGCGAAGAGCTGAAGAGCAACCTTCCCATCATCAGCTCATTCAACGTTGTAAAGGGTTTCTTGAACCTTGCCATAGCGCCAAGCTATTGGGTTGAGCTGCTGAAACACATAGATGCGACCGACAAATGGGGTACAACGCCTGTAACCGAGGAGTCACCGCTTGTAATGGTTGAATACTCTTCGCCAAACACAAACAAACCTCTTCACTTGGGACACATCCGCAACAATCTCTTGGGATATGCCCTGTCAAACATCATCGCAGCAAATGGAAACAAGGTGGTAAAGACCAACATTGTCAACGACCGCGGTATCCACATCTGCAAATCAATGCTTGCTTGGCAAAAGTGGGGCAACGGCGAGACACCCGCAAGCAGTGGCAAGAAGGGTGACCACCTTATCGGCGACTACTATGTAGCCTTTGACAAGCACTACAAGGCAGAACTTTCAGAGCTTATGGAGAAAGGTATGAGCAAGGAGGAGGCCGAGGCGGCTTCACCATTGATGGCCGAAGCACGTGAGATGCTTGTAAAATGGGAAGCCGGCGACAAAGAGGTGCGCGCACTCTGGGAACAGATGAACGGCTGGGTTTATGAAGGCTTTGACGAGACATACAAGCGCCTGGGCGTTGACTTTGACAAGATATACTACGAGAGCGACACATACCTCGTGGGTAAAGAGACCGTGTTGGGCGGCCTTGAGAAGGGCATATTCTACCGTCGCCCGGACGAATCGGTATGGGCAGACCTCACAAACGACGGACTTGACGAGAAACTCCTGTTGCGTAGCGACGGCACATCGGTGTATATGACACAGGACATCGGTACTGCACAGTTGCGTTTCCGTGACTATCCTATCGACAAGATGGTATACGTTGTGGGCAACGAGCAGAACTACCACTTCCAGGTACTTTCACTGCTGCTTGACAAACTAGGTTTCTCTTGGGGCAAGGGACTTGTACACTTCTCATACGGAATGGTCGAACTCCCCGAGGGTAAGATGAAGAGCCGCGAGGGAACAGTTGTTGATGCAGACGACCTGATGGACGAGATGATAAACACAGCCCGCGAGACATCTGAGGAGCTTGGCGGCAAACTCAATGACCTGACAGCCGAGGAGAAGGCCGAAATCAACCGCATCATCGGTTTGGGAGCATTGAAATATTTTATGCTAAAGGTTGATGCACGCAGAAATATGCTTTTCAACCCTAAGGAATCTATCGATTTCAACGGCAATACAGGCCCCTTCATCCAGTATACATACGCCCGCACACGCTCAATCGGCCGCAAGGCTGCCGAGGCCGGTGCAAAGACCACCTTCACAGCACCCGAGAGTATCAGCGAGAAGGAGTGCAACATCATCAGAATGCTCAATGAGTTCCCGGCAGTGGTGCGACAGGCCGGCACGGACTACTCTCCATCGGGCATTGCAAACTATGCATACGAGCTGGCAAGGGAGTACAACCAGTTCTACCACGATTACAGCATCCTGCGCGAGGAGAACGAGGAGACAAAGGCTTTCCGCCTGTTGCTCACCGACAATGTTGGCAAGGTCATCAAGACAGCAATGAACCTTTTGGGCATAGAAGTTCCCGAAAGAATGTAATAAAAGCCACAGAACAATGGCCAAAAGAAGATACTACGTAGTGTGGAATGGTTTACAGCCGGGTATCTACACATCCTGGGAAGAGTGTCAAACGCAAATAAAGGGTGCAAAGCAAGCTCTTTACAAAGCGTTTGACACCCTAGCCGAGGCCGAAAGGGCTTATGCATCATCTCCAATGCAATACATTGGAAACGGAGCAACCAAGAAGAGCCCGACAACAACATCGGCTTGCATAATCAAAAACGCTTTGGCTGTGGATGCTGCTTGTAGCGGAAACCCGGGAATGATGGAATATCGCGGAGTATACATTGCCACAGGCGAAGAGGTTTTTCATTTTGGCCCGATGTTCGGAACAAACAACATTGGTGAATTCCTTGCCATTGTACACGGGCTTGCGCTGCTCAAGCAAAAAGGGATTGACTTGCCAATCTACTCGGACAGCTACAACGCGCTATTATGGATAAAGGGCAAGAAGTGCAAGACCAAATTGCCACGAGACGACAAAAGCGAGGAATTATATGGTTATATAGACCGCGCAGAGAGATGGCTGAACACCAACAGCTACACGACAACGCTCTTAAAGTGGGAAACAGACAAATGGGGCGAAATACCGGCCGATTTCGGAAGAAAATAACAGTTTGAAAGGTTGTCACAACACATAAAGATGAAAGAACGCATACTTTTTCTTTTCAGGTTCTATTTTACACAAATTGCACTATTTGTTGTATACAGAATTCTATTCCTTGTGCTGAACACAGGAGATGAGCCATATTCTGTAGCAGATGCCTTTGAGGTTGCCATATACGGGTTACCACTGGACCTTGCAGTTGCCGGATATTTCTCAATCATTCCCCTGCTGCTTACAATAGCAACAATAATCAAGCCACTGCCGCTAAAAAGGGTCATATCGTGGTATTGTGCCATTATTTCAATACCCATAGCCTTAGCACTCATTTCAGACTTGACCCTCTACCCTTTCTGGGAGTTCAAGCTCGACGCATCGTTCCTCATATACATTGACTCGCCGGCAAATGCCATTGCCAGCATAAGTACTTGGCATCTGGTGGCATTAGTCGCTGTTTTTGCAATCATTGTCTACGCGATACACAAACTACTTGCTGCCACATACAGAAAAGAGTTTACAAAGTGCACAAGACCAATAATGACCTCATTTGCCTCAATTGTACTTGGAGGAGTTCTCTTTTTGGGTATCAGAGGCGGTGTCACAGAGTCTACGAACAACATTGGCACGGTATTTTATAGTGACAGACAAATCCTCAACCATTCGGCACTGAATCCAATCTTCAGTTTCCTCTATTCAGTGGGGAAAATGGAGGACTACAGCAGTTTGTACAAGTTCTTTGACGAAAAGGAGTGCCGGAAACTCATCAAGAACACCTACCAGGCCGACCAGAGCATTACAGACACACTCCTTACAACAACCCGTCCCAACATCATCATCATATTGATGGAAGGAATGAGCGCGCATTTCATAGAAAAATTGGGAGGAATGAGCGATATAACTCCCAACATAGACAAACTCATAGATGAAGGCATACTCTTTGCCAACTGCTATGCCAACAGCTACCGCACCGACCGAGGCATAATATGCACCCTCAGCGGTTACCCATCATTCCCAAAGACATCTGTAATGAAATCCACAATAAAGAGCCAGAAGCTTCCCTCAATAGCCCAATCGTTGGGCAAGGCCGGATACACGAACACATTTCTCTATGGTGGCGATATCAACTTCACAAATATGAACGGTTATCTCTACTCGACCGGATACCACCGCACCATTGCCGACAAGGATTTCACCGCAAAGGAACAGGCCACACACCGTTGGGGAGTTGGCGATGACATAACATTCAACAAGCTATATGATATTGTAATGGAACAGACAGACGAGCCGTGGAGCATCACATACCTGACACTGAGCAGCCACGAACCTTGGACAGTCCCATATAACCGTATTCCCAATGACGAGATAGCCAACAGTTTCGCCTTTACCGACGAGCACCTGGGCACATTCATTGAAAAATTGAAGACAAGCGGCAAATGGGACAACACCCTGGTTGTCTGTATATCGGACCACACTGTTGCAGGATACCCCAAAGGTATCAAACAAACAGACAGAGAGAGAAATCACATTCCGTTGTTGATGTTGGGAGGAGCTATCAAAGCACCGGCACACATTGAGACGCTATGCAACCAAACCGATTTGGCGGCGACACTTCTTGCACAGCTGAACCTGCCCGTTGAAGAGTTCACATTCAGCCGCAATGTTCTTGGAGCAAACTACAAATATCCGTCGGCATATCACAGCTATAACAACGGAATATCATTGATGGATTCAACAGGATACACCGTGTACGACCTTGACAGCCACAACATTCTCCACGAGCAACCACAAGACTCTGCCAACACAAGGCTCAACAAAGCCAAGGCTATATTGCAAAGCACATACAACGATTTTATCGGCGAATAAAAAAGAGAACAGAGAGAATAACAGAACAACATATTTATGAAAAATGTCACAGCATTCATAAAACACAGCAAAGACAATGTTATCGTTGCAATCACGCTAAACATTTTGTTATCATACTCTTTGCTTGCTGTATGTCGTATCATATTCGTGGCAACAAACTTCGAACTATATTCTGCAGCCTTTCACAACAACTCGCTGTGGACTATGTTAAAAGGAGCTATGCTATTTGACACATCGGCTGTATGCTACCTGAACATACTATATATTGCACTTACACTCATTCCACTGCACTACAAAGAGGGAAGAGTTATGGACACACTAACTAAATGGAGTTTTATAATCCCCAATGCTGCAGGAACCGTTGCAAACCTGTGTGACTGTGTATATGTACCGTTCACCGGACGACGCACAACCTCAAACGTGTTCAGCGAATTCGGGAATGAAGGTAATCTGGCAAACATAATCGGCAAGGAAGCTTTGAACAACTGGTGGCTTGTATTGATAGGCATTCTTATCATATTTCTCATATATAAGTTATATACCCCTGTAAGAAATAAGACAAAAAGAGTGAGGAAGTACTACCTGATGCGTGTCTGCACACTGCTTGTGTTTGCTCCACTGCTTGTATTTGGAATGCGCGGTGGCATTGGAAAGGCCGTGCGCCCCATAACCATCAGCAATGCAAACCAATATGTACGCTCACCAGGCGATGCAGCCATCATATTGAATACTCCATTCAGCATCATACGCACTATTGGAAAAAAGGCTTTTGCCGAGAAGTTCTATTTCACAAATGAGGAGCTTGACAACATCTTCACTCCACTGCAACGTTTTGAGTGCGACACTATCAAGAGCCGCAAGAACATTGTAATCTTCATAGTAGAGAGCTTTGGAAAAGAATACATAGGAGCATATAACCCACGTAAAGGCGGCAGCCTCACCCCGTTCCTTGATTCGCTGATAACAGTCAGCCACAGCTATGCATACTCTTATGGAAACGGGCGCAAGAGCATAGACGGAATGCCATCGGTGCTCTCGGGGATACCGATGTTTGTCGAGCCGTTCTTCCTGACAACAGCATCACTGAACAATGTAAGCGGAATTGCCGGAGAACTAAAGAAGATTGGATATAGCACAGCATTTTTCCACGGAGCTCCCAACGGCTCAATGGGCTTTCAGGCATTTGCAAACGCAACCGGTTTCGAAAAATACTATGGCATAGACGAATATTGTGCATCGCCCAACCACAATGGTATGAATGACTATGACGGTACTTGGGCTATTTGGGACGAACCATTCCTGCAATATTATGCCGAATGTATGAACGAATTCAAAGAACCGTTTGCAACATCAGTGTTCACGGCATCATCGCACCACCCATTCAAAATCCCCGATGAATACACCGGAATTTTCAAGGATGGTGAGGACCCGTTTTTCAAATGCGTACAATACACCGACCACGCTTTGAAGCGTTTCTTTGAATATGCCAAAAAGCAGAAGTGGTATGAAAATACGTTGTTCGTGATAACAGCCGACCACACAAACCACAGCATTGAGCCACGTTACAAGACGACAGCCGGTTGCTTTGATGTACCTGTAATTTTCTTCAGTCCAACGACAGACACTCCGTTTACCCCCGGCATAGACAGCACAACCATTGCTCAACAGATTGACATTATGCCCACAATTCTCGAATATACCGGATACGGCAAGCCATTCATTGCATTTGGTAAAAGTCTCATATCAACCCCGGCCGAGGAGAGCTACGCAGTAAACTACACAAACGAAGTGTATCAATATTACAAGGAGAACTACGTCCTGCTGTTCGACGGAGAGAAAAGTATTGGATTATACGACATCCACCACGACCCGTTAATGAGCAAGAACATAATTGACAAGGCTTTTGTTACAGAACAGATGGAGCTAAAATTGAAAGCTATCATACAACAATATATGTCACGAATGGTCAACAACCGCCTTGTCCCACAAACAGATTAAAAGCAGTAAAGAAATCAAATATGTCAACCATCATCTACCCATCTCCCATATTCGGGCCTGTGAAAAGCCGTCGCTTGGGCATATCATTAGGCATAAATCTGTTGCCTGCAGACGGTAAAATATGCACATTCGACTGTATATACTGTGAGTGTGGCCTTAATGCAACAAGAAAGGCAAAACAGGCAATCCCGACACGAGAAGAGGTGTCAAAAGCATTGGAAAGGAAATTGGTAGAAATGAAAGAGTGTGGAACACTACCCGATGTTCTGACATTTGCCGGCAATGGAGAACCTACAATACATCCGCATTTTAATGAAATCATTGACGACACAATATCTCTGCGCAATAAATATTGCCCCGAGGCAAAAGTCAGCGTGCTCACCAACGCCACGCTAATTACGCGCAACAAGGTATTCGAAGCTTTGAAAAAGGTAGACAACAACATACTCAAACTCGACACGACGAATGTCGGATATATCTCTTTTGTAGACCGCCCTACAGCCAAATACAATATAAACGAAATAATAGGACAGATGAAAGCCTTTGAGGGCAAGGCTATAATTCAGACTATGTTCCTGAAAGGAGTGGTAGACGGAAAAAGTGTCGACAACACCGGTGACAGCTATGTTCTACCCTGGATTGCCACGGTAAAAGAGATTGCACCACGTGAAGTTATGATATACACAATTGACCGCGAGACACCTGTAAACGGATTGTGCAAAGCCTCTCGCGAAGAGCTCGACAGAATTGTGGCACTGCTTGCAAAGGAGGGCATCAAGGCGACGGCATCATATTGAGCCACCCCATCCCGGGAGTGCTACAAAATGCTTATGACACCATAATATGATGCCACAATGAAGGCATATCTTAAGAACTTGCCCAAAGCCATCACCGCAGTCACCTTGTATTTATTCACACGCATCACACCCAACGCCACAATCAAAGCTTCTCCGATAAAAGGGACAAAAGAGAGGGATGCCGCCCAAAATCCATACTTCTGAATCAAAATATCTGCACGTTTCATTCTATTGTCCGGTATCCGGAACACTCTCTGCACAGTATTCTTGTTTGTCAAGTAACCAAGCATAAAGCAGGATATTCCGCCAATGGTATTACCCACGGTGGCAACAATAATGAGCCACATAGCATTCAGCCCCATCCCCAAAAAGAGTATCAGGAGGAACTCACTTGCCACGGGAATGACAGAGCCTGACAGGAAGGACAATATCCCCATTCCCCAATAACCGTAATCCTTAAAAAAATCTATAAGAACATCAACCATAACGACTGTGTTGCCAGTGCAATCATCATTATAACAACAAAAATCATATAGATATTAGAAAACCTTGTCTCTTTCTTTGATAAAAGATATGACGCCAGCACGGCCACACACGGCAACTGGCAAACATAGAAAAAGGCTGCCCCGTCAACTACAATGCAGAATAGCAATAATATATATACATCAGCAATAATCACAAATGACAGCCTTCTGCGCAATAGCGGCTTTGTCGGTGAAGTTCCACCAAGAAAAGTAAAGGTTGCAGGCAACAGCACAGAAAGTGCAAGCGCAAGCAGCAAAAGGTGCAAAAGCGTAAAGCTTGCGAAATCAAAAGTGAAAACTGTTGACAAATCATCTATAAAAGTGAGGCAAAAGACCTCAACTGCAGGAAAAACATAGGCAAGCCCTATCACAAACCAAAAGGGCGTCAACAACCCCAATAGCAAGGCTGCAAACCCTCTCACAGATATCAAGTTAGCCTGAAAGCAAAAAACCAGATAAAGCGGTATGAAATAGAGCGAATAGGGGATAACAAAAAAAAGTACGCCCAACAACATAAAAGAGGTATAAAGCACCCCTACCGGATTCGCACTATATTGGCAAAACAGCAACAGAATGAGAGATAGCAGAAACAAAAAAGATGAAAGTGCAATTACCGGATTCCAATTGACAAAGGTAGATACAGCCACAAACCACAGATAGAGTGCTCCCATCCACTTTACGCCACGGTCAAAGAATGTCTGTCTCGACAACAGTACAGCTGCAATAACATATACCAAGACAGAGAATATGCGTGGCATAAACCCACCACCAAGAAAAGACTCATTCGTCTCTACAACAGAGATGGGCGACAACTCCGGTAGCCAATAGGCTGCCACGAAAACCAACATCGACAGTGCAAAAAGCACCGTCGATGTATATCTGCCATTAGCAATAGTGCTTTGTAGCATATTTCTTACAGGTCAAAACCGATATCACCTCTGAAATACTTTTTCTCGTACTTTATGGCATTGGCCGAACGGAAAGAGCGTTCAAGCGCCTCGGCACGGGTTTCTCCATAGGAAACGGCAGCAATAACGCGGCCACCTGCTGTCACAACCTTACCATCCTTTTCTGTCGTACCTGCGTGGAAAAGTATGCTGTCTTTTACATCTTCAAAACCGGTCATTTCAAAACCCTTGTCATAGTGCTCGGGGTAACCGCCTGAGACAAGCATCACGCACACAGCATTGCGCTCGTCAAACTCAACAGCTGTTCCGGCCAAAGTTCCGGCTGCCACTTTTTCAAAAAGCTCTACAATGTCACTTTTCAGACGCAACATTACAGACTCGGTCTCAGGGTCGCCCATTCGCACGTTATACTCAATAACCATTGGCTCACCCTCAACATTTATCAGGCCAAAGAAGATGAATCCCTTATAGAGTAGATTATCTTTTACAAGACCGTCAACGGTAGGCTTGATTATTCTTTCTTCAACCTTTTGCATCCACTCCTTTGTAGCAAAAGGAACAGGAGAGATTGAGCCCATACCACCGGTATTCAAACCGGTATTACCCTCACCGATACGTTTGTAATCCTTTGCCTCGGGCAGGATTACATAATCCTTACCATCGGTAAGCACAAAAACCGAGCACTCGATACCATCAAGGAATTCCTCTATAACAACTGTTGCCGACGAATCGCCGAACATACCGCCAAGCATCTCATCAAGGCTTTTCTTTGCCTCTTCCAATGTTGACAATATCAGTACACCCTTTCCTGCACACAAGCCGTCTGCCTTCAGTACATACGGAGCCTTCAGCCCCTCAAGGAAACGATAGGCCTCCTCTTTCTGGTCGGCATTAAAGGCCTTGTAGGCAGCTGTAGGGATATTATGGCGTTGCATAAACTCCTTTGCAAAATTCTTGCTACCTTCAAGTTCAGCTGCAGCCTTTGTAGGGCCGATTACCGCAACACTCTGCAATCTTTCATCGGCAGCAAAGTAGTCATATACACCCTTTACCAATGGATCCTCGGGACCAACAACCACCATAGATACATTGTTTGCAAGAACAAACTCTGCAATGGCATCGAAATCGCACACGGCAATGTTCACATTCTCACCAACCTGCTTTGTTCCGGCATTACCGGGCGCAATGTACAATTTGTCTACTTTAGGACTCTGAGCAATTTTCCAAGCGAGAGCGTGCTCACGACCTCCGCTACCCAAAAGCAATATATTCATAATGTTATAATTGGTTTTATTCTGTCAACGATATATCATTTCTTGTCTCTTTTGCCACCACGCAATGGTTTGAAATCTCCCTTGTATGGAGACTGGCGCTTGCCGTCACCCTTGCGGTCAAACGGTTTGCGACCTTCAAAGCCACCTTTGGCACCGCGTTTTCCGGCATCACGGCTATTGTCGCGTGAAGTGCGACGGTCGTCGCGGCGCTGGCCGCGTCCTTCGCGTGGAGCAAAACTGCTGTCGTGACGGTTTTCGCGTGTAGCACGACGGTCGTCGCGGCGGTCGTTACGTTCACCACGTGGTGCAAACCCTTCGCGACGCTCCCTTCTCTCACCTTCTCCCTCTGTACGTTCTCTTCTTGCCGGTTTTCTACGGGCTTTGCTGAAGTATGCCTCAAGCTCGCGACGGCGACGCATTGATTCATCGTCAATCTCGCTTGAGTAGTTCGCATCATTGTTCTGGCTCTTTGCCTTACGCTCGGGGCGTGTCTCACCATCAAGACCGGTAAGGCGTGACTGACGTTTTAATGGAGCAAAATCTTTCTGCAACTCATTACCCTCGCCGCGGAAGCCCTTGTACTTACCCTGGAACAACTCGTATTTTCTAAACTCGCAATCCAAATCACCATTGAAAAGCGGAATACGAGCCGATGCTTTAAGGCCTATCTGGTCAAAGCAGTCGTAGTTGTTACTGATGACCCAAGCCTCATTACCCTGAAATGCGTGTTTCAAGCGAGAGCCCAAGTCTTTATACACCTGTAACAGTTTATCAGGAACCAGACGTTCACCATAAGGAGGGTTTACTATCATTATTGCAGGCTCTGCCGGCTCTTCAAAATCCTTTATATCTCGGCACTCAATCTCAATACACTCACCCATCATTGCAGACTTGACATTACGACGGGCACAAGCCACCATACGACCATCTACATCGTAGCCGTAAATCTTATGTTTGAATTCACGCTCGGCGGAATCATCTTCGTAAATTGATTTGAAGAGTGCGCTATCATAATCTTTCCATTTTTCAAAAGCATAGCCCTGACGGAACACGCCGGGAGCAATATTGCGTGCAATGAGCGCCGCCTCAATGGGCAGTGTGCCCGAACCGCACATAGGGTCAATAAAATCACACTCTCCGTGCCAATGAGTGAGCATAATCATTCCGGCAGCAAGCACCTCGTTGATTGGAGCACGGCCTGTCTCAACACGGTAACCACGGCGATGTAGCGACTCGCCTGAACTGTCAAAAGCAAGGGTACAA
The DNA here is from genome assembly GCA_017546505.1 of Bacteroidaceae bacterium. Lineage (GTDB taxonomy): Bacteria > Bacteroidota > Bacteroidia > Bacteroidales > Bacteroidaceae > HGM04593. Next base: position 1,863 of record JAFYWV010000088.1, on the reverse strand, counting down.
TCCTCGCCGGCAATATGTATGTGGAAGATGAGGTCGGGGTTATTCAGACGTACAGACGGGCGCTCACCATACTTTTCGTTAAAGTAATCGGCAATGGCATCCTTGACGCGATAGGCCACGAATTTGGAATGACGGAACACCTCGCTGTACACTACAGCATCCACCGAGAATGTCGATGTGGTATCGAGATACTGTTCCCAATCGAAAGCCTTTACAGCTTCATATACCTCGTCGGCATTTGTTGCCTTGAAGTGAAGGAAAGGTTTCAAAATTCGCACTGCGGTTCTCAAGTGGAAATTAGCCTTGTACATCATTGCTTTGTCACCGGTAAATGAGACCATACGACGGCCAATCTGTACATTATTCGCACCCAATGCAACCAACTCCTTTGCCAAGACCTCTTCCAAGCCCTGGAAGGTCTTTGCTATCATTTCAAATTCACTCATAATGTAAAAAAATAACAATAGAGAATCCCCTATAAATATTATGCAAAGGAACAAAAAAAAGCAATGCAAATCAATAAAAGGGGTTGATATTTGCACATTATTGAGCTACATTTGCACTCCAATTCAAATAACATACACAAACAATGAAAAACAGGACACGAATTTCACCATTCATCATACTCACAAGTATTATATGCACAGCCATACTATTGTTGAGCAACAAAGAGTATGAACAACCGGAAAACAACCAAGCACAGCGCACTATGCAGGATGTATTTCCACCCGAGATACCGTCGAGAGTCGTCTTTGCCGATGACACCATTGACCTCACCTTGCAGGAACGACGAGAACGTATGGACAAGGAGATGCTCTCCTTTGCATACTCGCATATAAACACAATGCTGATCATTAAGCGTGCCAACCGTCTATTCCCGATTGTAGAGCCAATTCTGAGGGAGTGCGGCGTACCCGATGACTTCAAATACCTTATGATAATCGAGTGCAACGGCGACCCCGAGGCTTTCTCACCCTCAAAGGCCGGCGGTCTGTGGCAGTTCCTTGAAAAGACAGGCCGTGAATATGGACTTGAAGTAACAGATGAGATTGATGAGCGTTACCACACCGAGAAGGCGACACGTGCTGCCTGCAAATACCTGAAGGATTCCTATGAAATATATGGCGATTGGCTCACCGTTGCAGCCAGCTACAACACCGGCCGCGCAAATGTAACCAAGCGAATAGAACGACAGAAGGAGAAGAAAGCCATAGACCTTGTTTTGCCGAACGAGACCTCACGCTACATATTCCGTCTGATGGCGGTGAAGACAATCTTTGCAAACCCCGCAAAGTACGGTTTTGTCCTGCACAGCAGCGACCTCTACCCGGCAATACCCATTGAGAAAGAGGTTACGGTAAAGGATCTAACATTAGATTGGGCCGACTTTGCAAAAAAACACGGGCTCACCTTTTTGCAGTTGCGCGAGGCAAACCACTGGATTAGACGCACTACGCTCAACAACAAGACAGGCAAAAGCTACAAGGTTCAGATTCCCGACAAGAACGCCCTGCGTTACAACCCGGCAGACACAAAAGCACACAACCCGATGTGGGTAATAGACTAAGACTTAAAAAGGCGCTCAATCGAGCGCCTTTTTAAGTCTTAGTCAAATAGATATCACTTGCAGCAGCTGCAACGTGGCTTAATCTGCTTGAAGAAGTCGTTGCCCTTGTCATCAACGAGGATGAACGCCGGGAAGTCCTCAACCTCAATCTTCCAGATGGCCTCCATACCGAGCTCGGGATACTCGACGCACTCGATGCTCTTGATGTTGTTCTGCGCATGGTTGGCTGCGGGGCCACAGATTGAGCCAAGATAGAAACCGCCGTGCTTCTGGCAAGCATCGGTCAACTGCTGGCT
>JAFYWV010000087.1 GCA_017546505.1 Bacteroidaceae bacterium | reverse complement strand
TTCCTTGGCTGTCTTCTTGAACTCCTTGAGCAGTTCCTTACCGTAATACTCCCGCACCAGGGCGCCCTTGTAATAGATAGAGAACCCACATACCTCGTGCTTTTGCGGAGGTTTAGGAAAATGACAGATTGCCCGTGCCGGTGGACGGAGTTTCTTAAACAAGGCACGAAGCGCAGTCTCTGTTTCAGCTGGTGTCATGGACGCTGCCACAATACTAGCACATCCCCCGGGTAACAGCAAGTAGGGCTGCCTCTTTTTTGCATTTTGCGCAATAAATATCCTATACACACCGATAAAAACCTGATATCCTTATCGCATGCCTACGGAGAGCGACTTAGAGCACCTGCATGCCTTTGCTGAACGCTACAGCGAGACCGTATTCGCAGAGGTACACAATCTTGTAAAGGGTATCGCCCTGCGGGATGTGTGGAAGAACGCCTTTGGTGAAGAAGTGTACGTAGATAGTATAACCTTTGACATCCTTTACAGAACCGCACTGGAGATCTTCATGGCTGACTGTGCTCTGTTTGCCATGGAAACCCGGCTGGACTGCGCAGATCCAGTCGAAGCAAACTCCTTCGACCACTGTGCCCAGAAGACCATCCAGCTCATAAAGAAGCTATTGCCCGTGTTCGAGCATGAACACAGAACCAAGTGCCGGGAGTTGCGCGTGTTCATGCAGGAAGAATTGCAAGACTACTGGAACGCTTAGGCGTTTTCCGGTGCATATGACCTCACCGGCACACCTTTATAGAGTCCTAAGTGTAACCTCGCCAACTTGAGTGTTGATGAACTTGAGCAATATTGCCGGATTTTGGAGAAAATCGACTAGGATTCGACATTTTTACGGTTTTTAGGGATGAAGTAGGCTTGCCGCGACAAAATAGGCGAGTGAGTGTCGATGAAACGCTTGGTGAGCATCCTCGTATTCCTGGGATTTTTCCGCATACCGCTCCCAGATGCGCTGCACGGTCTCTTGGAGGAAGCAATGACAGCCTATGATCAACACCGACTCATCATTGCGGAGAACGTGGTAACGGTTATCGACTGTTTCACCGATAAGCTGGCGAGCTTTCCAGAGTTTCAGGCATCGTTGCAATTCCTGGTAACGGATGACCACGCCCTTGGTAGTGCGGAAGGTGCCATCCTTTTGCCACCATAAATCACATGTGAGTTCGTTACTCTCTGTGTCCCGGTGCTGATCTATCCAGAGCCTATGGCCAGCACCGGCGACATTATTGCATACCCATTGTTGAATCAGCTTGGAAACGCCGACGGAAGATGGTTTCAATGCTCTGTGAAAACACAGCAATGACCACAGCACACAGCAGTTCTTTCAGGATTGGGTGCATGATACGGAATCGGGGTTGGTGAATACTTTGATAAGGGACTTGTACGCCTCGACACACACAGCCTTGGAGCCGTGGTAGTAGATCTTGGCACGCTTGGTAAGCATCTCATGTATGGTTACGGCGTATTCCTTACCGTCGTGGCACAGCGCCACGCAACGCGGATGTACCTCCACAGTAACGGTAAGCCGGCAGAGATTAGGGAAGTCGAGCTCCAGCAGTTGCTTCTTCACTTCTTCCTCGCTCATTCTGCCACGCTCCTTTCCGTTAAATCCTGAAGCTCCTTGATGCCGGTGTCATCAATCGCCGGCGACCAGATCCACTTCCTGTCTGCGACCTTGTACAGGTACACAATTTCGATGTACCCGCCTTCCGAACGCATGAGCTTCCTGTATTCATCGAACTCGTCGAAGTGCTTGGTGCTGACACCATCCTCGTGGCGATCACGCCCGTAGGCTACGACAACACCTTCCTGGGGAGATTCGAAGGTATGTTCGCCTTCCACCGGCTTTACTGCTTCAGCCAGCGAACTGATATCGCCCAGGGCTATCAATTCCCGGATTTTGTCCAGGTCTTGATAATGATGGAGAAGGACAGCGCCGTTGTGTGCCGGATAGCCGTCCCAGTGACAATAAATGACATCCAGGGTTCCATCTTCGTTCCAGATGCCGATATGCGATCTGGTACTCATTGTTTGGTCGTTGTTTGGGTTAATTGTTGGTGATCTCACACGCTCAATGCGTGTGGAGCGGGATAACCATCCCGTTCAGGCATATATAACCTGCAAAACGACCGTTTTTCATTCATGTGAGATCGTATGACTGGAGAGTGCGTTTATTTGCCCTGCAATTAGGGGGCAAGAATAGAAAACAGGGGGTAAAATTGCAGATTTATAAGAAATAAATCAGAAAACGGCATTTTTTATACCTTTTACTGCGCGTAATGTTGACAAAACGCAATTTTATGGTAATCTATCTGTGCTATGAAAACGGTGGTGCGTATATGCTCGTTTGAGATCTCCAACATTAAAAATGTTCGGCATGGTAAAATAGAGATGCCAAATCGCCTCCCGGGGTACGATCCCGAGAAAGGCGAGTTATTGGGCATATACGGACAAAATGGCTCCGGCAAGACATCTGTAGTCAATGCAATCATCTTGCTCCAACGCCTTATTTGTGGATTGCCATTGGAGGCAGACACCGCATCGTTGATCACATGTGGAGAAAAAGAGGCCACTCTTTCCATCCTGTTCAGCATCGAGGGAGGAACATGCAACCATGTTGCTCAATATACTGTCACTATCGGTGTGGACACCGACGGGGCAAGGGTAAAGCAAGAGAGCTTTACCATGAAGGCAAATGCACCCAAGGCTCGCACCAACATCGTCGCAGAGTTCACAGAGCCGGCATTGCCCTCAGAAGCCGAGTTTGTGCCTGTCGCTTCCTTCAATAAGGTTGTGAGCAGCAGCTCCAGACAGGATTTGATCATCAACAAGGTGCTCACATATCAGGAGCGTACTTCCTATATATTCAACCAGCGCATGTATCCTCTGTTCCTTAAGTTGGAAACCGAGGCAGTTGATCTGCTTCGCGCAGTGCGTTGCTATGTTGAGCGTAATCTCTATGTCATTGGCCATAGCAAATCCGGTCTGGTCAATGTCAACTTGCAGCCTATACCTATCACACACACAGATTCCAATTGTGATTGTTCTGCCGTAGGGACTTGCCTGATCAACTTGAATGCACCCTCTACGCTGCCGCTTCCTATTTATCAGGAATTCAAGCAATCCCTGGCTCACATGAATCAGGTGATGTGCAAGATTATACCCGGGTTCAATCTGCAAGTCCGGGAACTGGGATTGGAGCTTAGCTCTCTTAATGAGGAGCTGATGCGTATGGAGCTACTGGCATCCCGACAAGGGATGGAGATTCCGTTGAAGTTCGAATCGGACGGTATTAAAAAAATCATCTCGCTCCTGTTGTATTGGATTATTGTCTCCAATACCCCCGGCTCCTGTCTAATTGTGGATGAGCTGGACGCCAGCATCTTTGAATATCTTCTGGGCGAGTTGCTTTCGGTGTGGGAGGAAAACGCCCAGGGGCAGCTTATCTTCACTGCTCACAACCTGCATCCGCTGGAAATGCTCGACAAGCGTAGCGTGGTGTTTACCACGGTAGATCCAAATCATCGCTTCATTCGCATGAAGAACATCAAGACGAGCAACAACCTGCGCGATGTATACCTGCGATCCATCTTTATTGGTGGACAGGAGTTGGAGCTGTACGAAGAGACAAACAAGACAGAAATTGCTCGCGCTATCCGTAAGACAATTCCCAGAGATTAATCGCCATGGCCGCAAGAAAGGTTTTATTGTTCATTGTGGAAGGGCAGTCGGATGCGGCTGCTCTGGAAGGCGTGCTCTCTAAATTGCTCAGCAACGAGAAGATTCGCTTCCACGTAGTTGGCGCAGACATTACAACGAAGGAAAGACGTGGTTCCATCAGCGTAAAGACTCTGGTAAATGATTTGGTCAAAAAGTTCATGACCTCGTATCGCTTGCAAGCCCAGGACTTGCTACAAGTGGTACACCTGATGGATACAGATGGGGCTTTTGTCCCGGAATCTGCTATTATGGAGGATCCGACAGTAAGCGGATTCGTCTACACGACTACGACTATTACTGCACCAAACGAAGAAGATGTGAAGAAGCGTAATGCGACCAAGAGCAGCAATATGCTTCTCCTTGCTCACATGGGGGCTACATATAAGAAAATCCCTTACGAAGCGTATTACTGTTCACGCAACTTGGAACATGTTTTGTACGATATAGAGAAGGATTGTTCAACGAGGGAAAAATTGAAGTTGTCCGATCAATTTGATGATCAATATCATGACTCACCGGCAGACTTCCTCAGCTTCATCACGACGGTTCCGCCAGCGGTGCCTGCCTGCGAATACGGTGAATCGTGGGACTATATATCCAAACCGGGCGAATTGCGCTCATTGGAAAGAGGATGCAATCTTCACATCCTCTTGAATAAGATTCTGAGCCGATACAGCTAAGCACATAGCAGGAAGAAATCCTCGTACTGCTTAAGTTGTGAAGGTGATTTCTAGCCGGTGTATGATCTCATACTCCCGGTAACGGTGTCTTGGTGCTCGTAATTGAGCCAGTATAGGACGTTTTGTGCAAGATATTTACTTCAATGCGCAATCGCAACTAGAAAATAGGGGTAGAAAGAGATTTAATGTGTGTAACAAAGTCACATTAGACATATGGCCACACGTAAAATCACACAAAACGCTATTAATCCGGCAGAGCTGGTGACACGAGACCAGCTCGCAAAGTTTCTCAAATGCAGCGTCTGCACGATTACTCGCCTTACCAAGCAAGGTATGCCCACATACTTCATAGGCGCCCGTCAGACTCCGGGGAAGGGCTCACGCCCTCGCTATAAT
>JAFYWV010000086.1 GCA_017546505.1 Bacteroidaceae bacterium | reverse complement strand
CTTGTTTACACGCACAGCGAGTGCAGCAGAATTTGCAGGAAGTGAATGTTCGCCCGCTAGTTAGGTGCTCGCCTTGGCGAGTGACTAACTGAGGAAGGTCCGCATCACCCAAAAATCAACAGAAAGGTTCAAGTGGCAAGAACTCTTCGACTGAAGGAAATTGCCTTGGCAATTCCTGAACAAAGAAGAGGCCGACTGGACTTTCCGTGTGCCGGGGCTTTTCGTTCTTTTGGCCGCCAAAAGAACATGAAAGAACGACTTGAAGGAAATACAAGTGAATGATTAAGGTTGGAGACTGCCGTGAAATATAATGGTGAGCGAAAGCGATACCGACACTGTTTTTTTTTGCAACCGTTCCTCAATATCTTACTTTCAGAATTGCCAATTTATTTGCTTACCCACACTAAATTTCTACTGAGCCGTTTATTCTGCAGATGCCGATGAACGCGCCTCGCTCCTTTTAAGGAACTCCAACATATAACGTGCCTGTCCAAGCATCTCTTCAACACGTTTCACAGCTTTTATAGCCTGCGACAACTCAAAGACATCGCGTATAGCAACAGCATCGGAACTGCGCAAAGTATAGCTTACAGTGCCATTTGCTCCGGAAAGCTCAACTGTCACATCGTCTTGTGACGCAAGAACAAAATCAACCAATCCGCCATCCTCGCCATACTTGTAATCCCTGCGTTCATTATTCACGCCCAAATCCTTGAAATTCCTCTCGAGAAAGGGCTTGTCGCACGACACGTATGTATCACCAGAAGACAATTTCACACATTTGTGCTTTATGCTCTTACCACGATAAAAGGATGTCAGGTACATTGTACCGTCCTCGTACACACAGGCACGCAGAAAGTTATTGTATACGTTCAGTGCAACAGCCTGCGTTGGAGCAGTATAATACCCCTTGCTCTGATAACGTTTGTCAAAATTGAAGTCGAACGCCGCTGCCATAGAGTCGCGCACGGCAACGAGTGATTTCAATTCATCTTCAAAGAACTTCACGTTGCTCTCGTTCTCCTTTATCATTGCCTCGCGGCGCAGTTTCTCGGCCTCACGCAAAGCCTTGTAGGCCTTTGGTGACACAATCTTTATACTGTCAAGCAGAACACGTGTATTGTTGTACTTTCCGTTCTCATACTCGACACGAGCACGGGCAAGCAAATCCTCGGCCGGCTCTTCAACCTTTGACACACAAGAGAAAAGAGAAAGTGCCGAAGCCAGCAGGACGGCCTTTCCTGTTTTAATTGAAATCCCCATATAATACCTTATTATTGTACACAAAAGTAGCATTAATAATCGTTATTTACAGCATTTCACAGCCATTTTTGCACAGTGAAACAATTTTATTGAACAGTTTTAACAAGCAACGTTTTATTTATAGCTCCAAAATCAGTATCTTTACGACACAAAAAAAGAGAGACACAATGTATAAGCCGACAAGAGAAGAACTCTGCAAATTGCTTGACACTCCTATTTTCCGCAAGATTTCGGAGACAGCCGACGAACTGGGTGTAGAGTGTTACGTCGTTGGCGGATATGTACGCGATATATTCCTTGAACGCCCATCGACCGACATTGACGTGGTGGTTGTGGGCAAAGGCATTGAGATGGCGCGCGCTTTCAGCAAGAAGCTTGGCAAAGGCGCACACCTTGCCGTATATGCAAATTTCGGTACAGCGCAGGTAAAATACAAAGAGCACGAGATAGAGTTCGTCGGTGCACGCAAGGAGAGCTACAGCCACGACTCGCGCAACCCCATAGTGGAGGACGGGACACTCGAAGACGACCAGAACCGCCGCGACTTCACCATCAACGCAATGGCAATATGCCTTAATGCCGCACGCTTTGGCGAGCTTGTCGACCCCTTCGACGGAATGCTCGACCTTGAGGACCGCATAATAAGCACACCGCTTGAGCCGGGCATCACATTCAGCGACGACCCACTGAGAATGATGCGCTGCATACGCTTTGCCACACAGCTTAATTTTCACATCGAAGAGGAGACATTCCAGGCATTGTGCGACAACAAGGAGCGGATAAAGATAATCTCACGCGAGAGAATAAACGACGAGCTCAACAAAATACTTCTTTCGCCCGTACCATCAAAAGGTTTCATAGAACTTGACCGTTGCGGATTGCTTGAAATAATATTTCCACAGCTTGCAGCTATGCAGGGGGTCGAGACACGAAACGGTTACAGCCACAAGGAGATGTTCTACCACACCCTGGAGGTGCTTGACAACATTGCCAAACAAACCAACGACCTTTGGCTGCGTTGGGCTGCACTGCTGCACGACATTGGCAAGCCAAAGACCAAGCGCTGGGACCCCGTATTGAAATGGACATTCCACAACCACAACATCGTGGGCGAGAAGATGGTGCTTAAACTGTTCCGTGACTACAAGATGCCACAGAACGAGAAGATGCGCTATGTGGCAAAACTTGTTTCACTGCATATGCGCCCCATAGCCATTGCCGATGACGAGGTGACCGACTCGGCTGTGCGTCGCCTGCTCTTTGACGCAGGGGATGACATTGACGACTTGATGATACTTTGCGAGGCCGACATTACGTCAAAGAACGAGGTGCGCAAAAAGCAGTTCCTCAACAACTTCCAGATTGTGCGCCAGAAGCTCAAGGACATTGAGGAGAAAGACCGCATACGCAATTTCCAGCCACCGGTGAACGGCGAGGAGATAATGAGCATCTTCAACCTTGGCCCTTGTGCCGAGGTGGGAGCACTAAAGAGCGCCGTGAAAGATGCAATACTTGACGGAGTAATCCCCAACGAACACAATGCCGCTCTGCAATATATAATCGAGTGTGCAGCAAAAATGGGATTGAAGCCTATCAACAACTAATCTTGAAAAAACAGACACAATGAAAAAAGTTCTTCTTCTGCTCACTCTCATATTCACTTTGACAGAAGCCACAGCGCAGAACATATCATACGGTGAATATATGGAGCGGGTCTTTAAAGACAATATAGCCCTCACTGCCCAAAGAATGGACATTGACATTGCCAATGCCGCGGTGACAGACAGCAAGGTGTACAATGACCCGAGCATTGCGCTGACATACACGAACAACGAGGACTGGAGCAAGGGACTGGGGCAAGGAATTGAGTTTGAACTCAGCCGCACGTTCACCTTTGGTGTACGACGCAGCCGCATAGACCTTGCCGAGAGTGAGCGCACACAAGCCGTAGCACTACTGGAGGAGTACATACGCAATTTCCGCGCAGATGCCACAATTGCCTACCTTGAGCACCTGCGTGCAAAGATGCTATTTGCCGAGGCAACAGAAATTCACGACGACCTGTGCGAAGTGAGCACAAACGACAGCCTGCGTTACTTGCGTGGCGACATTGCCAAGAGCGATTGGCTGGAGAGCCGTATGGCACAAGGAGTGGCAAAAAACACAATGCTCGCAGCTGAGGCCGAACTCAGGAACAGTGCAATAAAACTGGGATATTATATGGGCGATGTCACCTGTGCGGCACAGCTTGACGGCAGCGGGTCACTTGAAATAGCAGAAGCGGCCTTGCCACTTGAAAAATACACCCAAGCTGCGCTGGAACACCGCGCCGACCTTGTTGTTGCACTGGGCAAGGCAGAGATTGCCGTTGCCGCACAAAAGTTCAACAAGGCACAGCGCCGCCCCGAACTGGATGTAACCCTTGGCGCAACATACAACATTGCCGACCCCAATTTCACAACCATAAAGGCCGGTGTTGCAATGCCTTTGAAGTTCTCGAACCTGAACAAAGGCGCACGCCTGATGGACGAGCTTCTGGTAAAACAGGCAAACGTAGGGATTGAAGAGGCACGCCTTGTTGTAACAGCAGAGGTTATGCAGGCATACAACAATTTCAAATACGCCACAAAGCAGAGCGAGACCTTCTCGAGCGAGATGCTGGGTGATATGCGACAGGTTGTAGACAGCAAGAGGAAAGCATACGAAATGGGCGAAATTGCATTCCTTGACTACCTTATTGTGCAACGCAACGAGAGCGAGATGCGCGGCGAGTACATCGACGCCCTCTTCGGCAAGGCCGTCGCCTGGGTGGAGCTGCAACGCTCGGTGGGCGTCGACCTGAAATTCGGAGCACAACCAACAAACGAATAATATAAACAATAAACGCGGTATTAAAAATGCCGCGTTTATTGTTTATATACTTTACTTGAACAGGCTCTTTTGTTTGTAGGAGACACTGTTAACACTCTCCACACCCGCAACATCCATAATCGTGTACATAATGCTGTCGGTACGGTAAGGACGACTCACAGCGTTCTCTATTCGCTGCTGCAACTCGGGGTGCTTCTCGCGGAAAAGCGGCGATGTATAGACCATAAAAGGGATTTGCATTGCTGCATTTACAGAAATAGTATTATCAGCTTTAGCGTGCCCAATATAATCATTGGAACTCTTGAATACATCTATTCCGTGATCGGAAAAATAGAATACAATCGCATCTTCATTCACAAAACGTTGCAACAGTTCATTCACCACATAATCATTGTAAAGAACTGAATTGTCATACTCAGCAAGCAATTGCTTATTTTCGCGTGATAATTCGGGATGAGTTATATTGTAGTCCTCGTTATCAAAGACTCCAAAACTTTCAGGATAACGCATATTAAATGCTGTGTGAGACCCCATCATCTGAACCACAATAAATTTTGACTGTGTACTATCTGATAAACACCCTTCAAAAAGTGGTATGAGTTCCTCATCCTTATTATCCCTGTTCATACCGCTATGTTTGTTGCCTACAAAAAACTGTTCATCGCACAAGTCGGCAAAACGCCCGACCTCATTATCGAATAATCCGGTCTTAGATTGGTTTGAAAACCAATGGATTTTGTAACCGGATTTCTGCATCACTTCTATAAGTGTAAGACACCTGCACCATTCAATACTGTCACTCATATTGTCGGTATATGCCATCATTATCGATTTTATAGACGGTATAGTCGTAACACAAGCAGACGTAACATTTTCGTAAATAAACAGCGCACTATCACTTTTCAAATTTCCAAGCAGGGGATTTGTTTCCTTTTCATAACCATACAAGGAACTATTAAATTTGGAAAAACTTTCACCTATAAGCAACACAATATTCTCAACACGTTCACTGCCATTTACGATTGACGGATTCTGCCTATATTCACGTAAATTGGGACACTCTTTTGTAATAAGATAACACAAATTGAAATCTTTTACCTTTTCGATGTCGCATAACAATTTAGACACAGAAAAAAGCAATAGTATAACCACTGTACATCTGGCAAAACCGTTCCACTTAAAACGTATTTTCCTTAAATAGTTGGACAGGACAAAAACAGCAGAAAAAATCACCGATATAATCAAGAGCTTATCTATAGTAAAATATGTATAGATATACTCAACCGCTTCGCCCGGATTTGTTGCCAATACAGCAGCAAGGGCATCCTTGGTAATAGTTGCGAGTGTTTCATTATATAATAACAACAGATAAATGTCCACGAAAAAGAAAAAACCTGCAAAAACAAGAAGTGCTGTCTTGTAGAATTTTCTAGGACGTTCTGTTAAAAATACAACTGGCAAAGCCAATATATAACAAGATAAAAAAGCAAAGGATGTTTTAAAAAGAGGTAGTAAAGAATATACTATCAATATTGAGTAAATATCCGGAAAACCTAAAAGCAGAAACAGCAGAATAAAGAATGCCGGCTGACAGGTTACAGGTTTTGACAAAAACGATATCGCATTGATTATAAACCATTTAAAACCACAATGGGGGGGGGTAAATTTCATAGCAATATTTTAAATTGTGTTATGTTCGGTAAGTAATTCAAAAAAAAGCAAGGACAGTCCTCTATAGACCAACAAGTCCAGACCAAGCAATTACACTTCCTTGCTCTCGCCTTCGATAAAATATTTGCGTTCTATTGTCTTGCCGTCAAGGACAACGTATGCAAAAGTTGAAATCCAGTCACCAAGGAATATGCAACGCGAACTATCGCCTAAAGGCAGGTCGACATCAATGTGACGATGTCCAAAGATAAAACAGTCGACCGTAGAGTGTTTCTTTAGGTATTCATTGGCAAAGATTACACAATCCTCCTTATCTGCACCAAGAAAAGGCGTATCACCTTTCACCTTGTGCTGTACCATACTGTGCTGCGCCCAACTCAGCCCCATCCAGATGCTCCAACGGGGATGCAGCATCGAGAACATCCAACGCAAGAAACGGCTGCGGAACATTGCACGTAGCACCTTGTAGCCTTTCTCTTTTGAAAATTCATCACCGTGCGCAAGAAAGACCTCATTCCCATAAAGTTCCACAAGACAAGGTTCGCGATGTATTGTCACCCCACACTCCTTCTCAAGATAGTCGAGACACCACTGGTCGTGATTACCGGTAAAGAAATGCACCTCTACTCCCCTGTCCGTCAATTCGGATACTTTTCCAAGGAAACGCGTAAAGCCTTTGGGCACGACATAGCGATGCTCGTACCAGAAGTCGAACACGTCGCCAAGCAGATAGACAGCTGCAGCCTCGTTCTTTATCTTGTCAAGGAACGAGACGATGCGACGTTCGTGGGTGCGACGATGCTCTATTGCCCACGAGCCAAGATGCACATCGGAGAGAATATAAATCTTTTTCATACCAAAACAGTGTCTTAGAGCAGACCAAGCTCGAGCTTTGCCTCCTCGGTCATCAGTTCCTGACTCCACTCGGGTTCAAAGACGAGGTTCAAATTCAAAGCCTTCACGCCTTCGATAGACTCCACCTTCATTCTCACATCCTCCATCATAAAATCGGCTGCAGGGCAGGTTGGAGCTGTCAAAGTCATATCTATATCCACAGTAAAATCATCACTCACCTCTATGCGGTAAATGAGCCCGAGGTCATATATATTGACAGGTATCTCCGGGTCATAGACCGTCTTTATCATCTCAACAATTTTCTCTTCTATTTCAAACTTTTCCATATCATCATCGCTTTATTTCAGAGGCGTGCCTCATCGTTATAACTGAAATATGCCCCGTCGGTGAGCACAATATGGTCGAGCAGACGTATGTTCATCACCTTGCAGGCCTGGGCAAGATTCTCGGTGAGCTTGTCATCCTCGCGGCTTGGTTTTATGTTGCCCGACGGGTGGTTGTGACAAAGAGCTATTGTCGTTGCGCGTTTCATCAGAGCCTCGCGCATCACCAGACGTATATCCACCACCGTTGCCGTGAGACCGCCTGTTCCAATGAGAACGTGGTCAATGACACGGTTCATACGGTTGAGCAACATCACGTAGCAACGCTCTACCGGGGAGTCGCACAATATAGGGTGAAAATAACGATACAAATCGTGCGACGATGTTATACACACCTGCTCGGTCTCGTTACCTTCGCGGCGTTTCCACAGTTCACAGGCAGCCACGATGCTTATGGCTTTTGCCGGTCCTATTCCCCTGAAAGTACAAAGGTCATCGACCGACAACTTCGCAAGTTCCGAGATGCTGTTACCGCAGGACTCAAGCACCCGTTTCATAAGGTCGACGGCACTCTCCTCATCGTTTCCCGAGCCCACGAGAATAGCCAACAGCTCCGACTTGCTGAGCGTGGAGATACCATTCTTTATGGCCTTCTCGCGCGGACGGTCATCGAGCGCCCACTCCTTTATGCTCTTCTTTTGCCTGTTCTCAACCATCACCCTCTGTTGTATATCTTTGTAAGGTTCTTTTTGGTCTCAAGCGGTTGCTTGAGTATCATCTTGAACCAAAGAGCTTTCAAGAAACCTGTCCCATAACCGGCAATCTGCACGGCCGCTGCCACCACAGAGAGCACTGCCACCTTAAGACTCTTGTTCTTCAGCAATGAATCGGTAAAAATGAGCATTGCATACAGCAAAGGCAACAGCAAAAGCCACGGAAAGAAAACAGATGCAACAAGCAGCACAACACCCATAACAAGCAGCAGTGCCGGTGCTGTATGCACAATCTTCAACGAACCCGGGTGCAATATCTGCAACCATATTCTCGCCTGACCAAAGTTATTCACCTGCTTATAGAAACGGCTCATATCGATGCGGCGTTTATGGTACACGAACACAGGACGTATAAGACGTGTCTTAAAGCCTGCATTGCGTATGCGTATGCTGAGGTCGATATCCTCGCCCATCATATCTTTGAAATCTCCCACTGTGTCATAGACCTTTTTTGAAAAGCCCATATTGAAGGTGCGGGGGCAGAACTTCTCCATCACAGCCTTGCCGCCACGTATGCCGCCTGTGGTCCAGAACGATGTCATTGCGTGGCTCACTGCCTTTTGCATATCGGAGAATGAGCTGTCGGCAGCATCGGGGCCACCGAAACAATCGGCATAGTCACTTGCCATCTCGGCCTCGAGTTTCTCAAAATATGTAGGGGGTAATATCACATCCGAGTCAAAAAAGAGCAGATAGTCGCCATTTGCCCTTTGCATACCGTAGTTACGTGTCTCGCTGCGGCCTGAATTCTCTTTATAGTAGTAGTGGATAGTAAAAAAAGAACGATAGTGACCAAGCAAATGGTCACATCGTTCTTTTGAGCCATCCTCTATAATAAGCAACTCAAATGGTTTTACCGTCTGAGCCGACAGGCTGTCGAGCAGTTCCTTTACCTCGCCTGGCCTGTTATAAACCGGGACAATTATAGAGTATAACAAATCTTTATTTTTTATTTAAAGTTAAATTTGCGCATTAAAAGGCTGTTGCCTTTTCAATGAGTCAAGATTTATGCCTTTACGCGACCGACGTATGAGCCGTCACGTGTGTCAATCTCAACAAGCTCGCCCTCGTTGATGAAGAGAGGAACGCGAATCTCGGCACCGGTCTCCACTGTAGCAGGCTTTGTTGTGTTTGTTGCTGTATCACCCTTCAAACCAGGCTCTGTGTATGTGATTGCAAGAACAACCTTCACAGGCATATCGGCATAAAGGATTGTCTCTGTTGAAGCATCTGTAACAACCTCAAGTGTCATACCCTCCTTCATAAAAGCAACACCGTTAATCTGCTCGGAAGCGATTGTCACCTGCTCGAATGTCTCCTGGTTCATAAATACATACTCCTCGCCCTCCTGATAGAGATACTGGTATGGACGACGCTCAACGCGTACATCCTCGAGCTTCTCACCGATGTTGAAACGGCGATCCAAAACATAACCGTCAACAACGTCCTTGAGCTTTGTACGCATAAATGTGTTACCCTTACCCGGCTTTACGTGCAAGAAATCGATACAGAAATACAGCTTGCCATCCATACGGATTGCTGTACCTTTTTTAATGTCTTCTGCATTAATCATAAATCTACTATTTTTTGAATTAAACTGTTATCTTCCTGAAAAACTTTGCAAATATAGCAAAAACGAGCGAGAAATACGAAGCTTGCTTCAGTATTTTTCAAAGCGAGTGACAATTATATTGGAGCTTTAGCTCAAATATAGCAAAAACGAGCGAGAAACACGAAGCTTGCTTCAGTATTTTTCAAAGCGAGTGACAATTATATTGGAGCTTTAGCTCAAATATACGAATAAACGAGTGAAAATTCAATAAACGAGTGAGGGGAAATTTATTTTCACTCGCAACGAGTGCAGCAGAATTTCGTATAATCAAAATTCAATAAACGAGTGAGGGAAAATTCTTTTTCACTCGCAACGAGTGCAGCAGAATTTCGTATAATCAAAAATATCAAGTTAAACTTGATTATTTCACGATATATTCTGTTACAAAAAACATCAACCCGGGCTATCACATCTGGCACATCTGTAAAAAGCATCCGCAGAGTAAAAAGAGTTTTACAAAAACTTTACATTTTACACGTTTTGAGTTATCTTTGCACTTATTTAAAAGTGTGTTAATCTACAGATTAAACCTTTTTATTTTTTTGCAGTCAAATAAAACATTACATAATACAATGAAAAAATATCTCAAATGGGGAATGGTCGTAGCCATTATTGTGGGAGTTTCAATTTTCGGTTATTACCAGCTGATACCAAGACAGAATGAAGAGCTTGCCACTACCGAGAACACACCGGTGAAAAACAATGCCAAGAAAGTGTTGAACGTAACGGCAAAGATACTGGAGCCGAAGTTGCTCACCGATGAAATCCTCACCGTAGGCAAGCTTGTACCCGACGAGGAGGTGCAGCTGACATTTGAGACATCGGGTAAAATAACCGACATATTCTTTACCGAAGGTACGTTTGTCGAGAAGGGCACTCTGTTGGCAAAAGTCAACGACTCACAGTTGCAGGCACATCTCTCACGTCTTGAGGCGCAGGTTCCGCTGGCCGAAGACCGTGTGTACCGCCAGAGCGCATTGTTGCAGCGCGATGCGGTGAGCAAGGAGGCGCTTGAGATTGTAAAGACCGAGCTGGCCACACTCAAAGCCGACATCGAGCAAGTGAAAGCACAGATTAAGATGACTGAGCTGCGTGCTCCGTTCAATGGCATAATAGGTTTGCGCCAGGTGAGCGTCGGTGCATACGCATCACCATCTACAATCATTGCCACACTGACGTCAATAACCCCAATCAAGATTGAATTCTCTGTCTCGGAGCGATATGCAAGGGATGTAAAGAAAGGAACAAACCTCACTTTCAACGTTGACGGGCACATCACGCCATTTGAGGCACAGGTGTATGCAACCGAGTCGAGCCTCGACCCCGAGACACACAACCTGACCGTACGCGCAATCTACGACAACAAGGACCAGCAACTTATGCCCGGCCAGTACACGGCCATCAGGCTCAAGCAGAAAGAGATTGCCGACGCAATCTCGGTACCGGCCGAAGCTATCGTGCCCGAGATGGGCAAGAACAAGGTATTCGTGTACCGCAACGGCAAGGCCGAACCCATAGACGTGATTACCGGCCTGCGCACCGATGCCGAGATACAGATTATCGAGGGCCTGCAGAGAGGCGACACCATACTCACATCGGGCACTCTGCAGATGCGCAAGGGCTCGGATGTAGTGATTGAAAGTTTTGAATAACTCACGTCAAAGAGTAGAGATATATGAACATTTCTGAATTGAGCATACGTCGCCCGGTTCTTGCAACGGTGCTCACCATCATAATACTTATATTCGGTTTCATCGGCTACAACACACTTGGTGTACGCGAGTATCCATCAGTGGACAACCCCATCATCTCGGTATCGTGCAGCTATGCCGGTGCAAACGCCGATGTCATTGAGAGCCAGATAACCGAACCCCTGGAGCAGAACATCAACGGTATCCCGGGCATACGCTCCATCTCCAGTGTGAGCCAGCAGGGACAGTGCCGCATCACTGTGGAGTTTGAGTTGTCGGTAGACCTTGAGACCGCAGCCAACGACGTGCGTGACAAGGTTTCACGTGCACAACGTTTCTTGCCGCGTGACTGCGACCCCCCGACTGTGTCAAAGGCCGATGCCGATGCCACACCCATACTGATGATTGCAATACAGAGCGGAAAACGCTCGTTGCTTGAACTCAGCGAGATAGCCGACCTCACCGTAAAGGAGCAGTTGCAGACAATCCCCGATGTCAGCAACGTGCAGATTTGGGGAGAAAAGCGCTATTCGATGAGAATTTGGCTCGACCCCACCAAACTTGCCGCACACGGACTCACCCCTGTAGACGTGAAGAATGCCATCACAAACGAGAATGTGGAGTTGCCGTCGGGCAGCATCGAGGGCAACACGGTGGAGCTCACACTGCGCACAATGGGACAGATGCACACCGCCGGCGAGTTCAACAACATAATATTGAAGAAGAGTGGCGGCAACATCATACGCATCAGCGACGTGGGACACACCGAACTTGGACCGGCCGACATAAAGAGCTATATGAAGATGAACGGCGTGCCTATGGTGGGTGTTGCAGTCATCCCACAGCCGGGCGCGAACCACATCGAGATTGCCGATGCCGTGTATGCCCGAATGGAGCAGATGAAGAAAGACCTTCCCGACGATGTGGAATATACATACGGATTTGACAGCACCAAGTTCATACGCGCATCAATCGACGAGGTAAAGAGCACCATTTACGAGGCCTTCATCCTTGTTATCATCATTATATTCCTTTTCCTGCGCGACTGGCGTGTGACACTTGTGCCCTGCATTGTCATCCCCGTATCGCTCATTGGTGCATTCTTTGTAATGTATATCGCAGGTTTCTCAATCAACGTACTCACAATGCTTGCCATTGTGCTCTCGGTGGGACTTGTTGTGGACGATGCCATTGTGATGACAGAGAACATATACATACGCATTGAGCAAGGAATGAGACCGTTGAAGGCCGGCATCGAAGGCTCAAAGGAGATTTTCTTTGCCGTAATTTCAACAACCATCACCCTGCTTGCCGTGTTCCTGCCCATTGTGTTTATGGAGGGAACAAGTGGCCGCCTGTTCCGCGAATTCAGTTTTGTGGTAGCCGGTTCGGTGGTTATATCATCGTTTGCAGCGCTCACATTCACACCAATGATTGCCACCAAACTGCTCAAGCGACGCAAAGAGCAGAAGTGGTTCTACCGCAAGACCGAGCCATTCTTTGTCGGGCTCAACAACATTTACTACAAATCACTCAACAGTTTCTTGAAAGCACGTTGGATTGCAATACCAGTATTGCTGCTGATGTTTGTGCTTATAGGCTACCTTTGGAACAAGATACCAGCCGAGATGGCACCGATGGAGGACCGTTCACAGATAACCATCAACACCCGTGGTGCAGAGGGAGCCAGCTATGAATTTATGCGCGACTACACAGAGGATATAACAATGCTTGTGGACTCCATCATCCCCGATGCGACATCTGTTACCTCACGTGTATCCAACGGCGGCGGAAACATCAGAATTACCTTGAAGGACATTGCCGAGCGCGACTACACACAGATGGAGGTTGCCGAAAAACTGACAAAGGCTATTGCAGGCAAGACAAAGGCCAGAGCATTCGTGCAGCAGCAGTCATCGTTCGGTGGGCGCCGCGGCAGTATGCCGATACAGTATGTCATACAGGCTACAAGCTCCGAGAAGCTACGTGAGGTGCTGCCGGTATTCCTGCAGCGCGTGCACGAGAACCCGGTGTTCAAGATGGCCGATGCAGACCTGAAATTCAACAGCCCCGAGACACGAGTGAACATCAACCGCGACAAGGCCGGTATGCTCGGTGCAAGCGTGCGCGATGTTGCCGAGACCCTGCAATATGGCCTCAGCGGACAGCGTATGGGATATTTCTATATGAACGGAAAGCAGTACGAAATCATAGGACAGATTAACCGTGGACAGCGCAACACCCCATCCAGTGTAAAGTCAATATACATACGCTGCAAGAACGGGCAGATGATACAGTTGGATAACTTTGTAGAGTTCATTGAGTCAACAGCACCACCGAAGCTCTACCACTACAACCGTTTCCTGTCGGCTACAATCTCGGCCGGACTTGCCGAGGGCAAGACAATTGGCGACGGACTTGCCGAGATGGACAAGATTGCCGAAGAGGTGCTTGACGACAGCTTCCGCACCGCGCTCAGCGGCGACTCAAAGGAGTTCCGCGAGAGTTCATCGAGCCTTATGTTTGCCTTTATACTCGCATTGGTGCTCATATATCTCATACTCGCAGCACAGTTCGAGAGTTTCAAGGACCCGTTCATCATTATGCTCACCGTGCCGCTTGCCATTGCCGGTGCACTCATCTTTATGGACTGCAATGGCATAACAATGAATGTGTTCAGCCAAATCGGTATCATTATGCTCATTGGACTTGTTGCGAAGAACGGTATCCTCATCGTTGAATTCGCCAACCAGAAACAGCAGGCCGGCGAGAGCAAAATGGATGCCATAAAGAGTGCATCGCTACAACGTCTGCGCCCAATCCTGATGACAAGTTTCTCAACCATACTAGGACTCATTCCGCTGATGTTCGCAGCCGGCGAGGGTGCAAACCAGCGCATAGCAATGGGAACAGCAGTTGTGGGCGGTATGATTGTATCAACAATACTCACAATGTACATTGTTCCGGCCATATACAGCTACATTTCAACGGAGCGTGAAGATAATAAAGAGGAGGAAAACAGATGAAAAAGAGCATATTGACAATATTCGCCTTTGCAGCCATAGCCATTGGCAGCAATGCCCAGACATACACACTGAGCCAATGCTTGAAAAAAGGATTGGAGAACAACTACTCGTTGCGCATAACACGCAACAAGGAGGAGGTTGCCCATAACAATGCCACAATTGCCAACGCAGGCTATCTGCCCACCATTGACCTGGGCACAGGCTACAACGGCACATTCGGTGGCAGCGACACAAAAATGCGCGAGACCGGAGAGACCGACAAGGCGCGTGGCAAATTCGACAACACCGTCAATGCCGGAGTAGATGTAAACTGGACAATCTTCGATGGCTTCAAGACAAGCACCACATACAAGCAGTTGAAAGAGATGGAGAAGATTGGTGAGACCGAGACACGTCTTGCCCTTGAGGATTTCATAGCAGACCTTGCATCGGAATACTACAATTTTCTGCAACAGCGCCTGCGTCTCACCAACTACTATAATGCAGTGCTGCTATCCAAGGAGCGCCTGCGCATTGTCGAGGAGCGCTACAATATCGGCAACTTCTCGCGTCTCGACTACCAACAGGCGAAAGTGGATTTTAATGCCGACAGTGCCCAATACCTCAAGCAGCAAGAGGTTGTAATCACATCGCGCATTGCGCTCAATGAGATGATGGCTATTGAGCAAGTCTACACACCTATCTCAACAGTTGAAACCAGCATTGAGATTGACAGCACCCTCGACTTCACACACCTGTGGAACACTATGCTTGCCAACAATGCCGAACTGTTGCTTGCCAACCACAACAGCACCATCACACAGCTCGACTACAAGAAGGTAATCTCAAGGAACTACCCTTACCTTAAACTCAACGCCGGGTACGACTACACCTTCAACAGCTACAATAAAGGTTCATACATACACCGTAACGGTTGGGGGGGCAACGCCTCGGTGACAATAGGGTTCAACATCTGGGACGGAAACAGGAAACGCGAAAAACGCAATGCCAAGATTGCCATAGAAAATGCCAAACTGCAACACGACCAGCTTGAGCTGTCACTAAAGGCCGACCTCGGAAACATTTGGCAAGCCTACCGCAACAATCTGCAGCTTCTTAATCTTGAGAAACTGAATGTAATCACAGCACGCGAGAACCACGACATTGCCAAAGAGCGTTATATGCTTGGTGACCTCTCAGGTATTGAGATGCGCGAAGCTCAGCAAAGCCTTTTGGAAGCCGAAGAGCGACTGCTTTCTGTTGAATACGATACCAAGATATGCGAAATCTCACTACTTCTCATCAGTGGCGAGATTGGCAGCTACCTTGAATAAAACATCGCATAAACCAACAGCAATAGACATTTTTTACTACCTTTGCAGCCCAAAATCAATAAAATACAGAAAATAGAGAATGAAGAAAATACTGTTGACACTACTGTTCATACTTCCTTTGAGCCTCTTTGCACAGGTGACAGGAACAATAAGAGGTATAATAATTGAGGACGAGAGCGGCGAAACACTGCCCTTTGTCACCGTCGCCCTCACACCCGACGGCAGCAATGCACCGACATCGGGGTGCAGTACAGACGAGGACGGCTCTTTCCGCCTTACCAACGTCAAAGCCGGTAAATACACTGTTGCAATATCATTCGTGGGCTATCTTGATGACAGCCGGAAGGTCAGCATAACCTCGGGGAAGAACAATATCGACCTTGGAACAATACGCCTAAGAAGTGACCGCAAGCTGCTAAAGGAGGTGGTTGTTACCGAACAACGCTCCCAGATGAGCTTTGAGATTGACAAGCGTGTGTTCACCGTCGACCAGAGCATTGCAACAACGGGCGGCTCGGCCAGTGATGTGCTGGCAGATATTCCATCGGTAGAGGTCGACAATGAAGGTACGGTGTCACTGCGTGGAAGTGAGAGTGTCACAGTGTGGATTAACGGCAAAGCCAGCGGACTCACCAGTGACAACCAGGGCGATATCCTTCAGCAGATGCCCGCCGGCTCAATTGAAAAGATTGAGGTTATCACCAACCCGTCGGCAAAGCACTCGCCCGAGGGAACAGCCGGCATCATAAACATCATTCTCAAGCGTG
Source organism: Bacteroidaceae bacterium (assembly GCA_017546505.1). GTDB lineage: Bacteria > Bacteroidota > Bacteroidia > Bacteroidales > Bacteroidaceae > HGM04593. The sequence goes on along the minus strand of JAFYWV010000086.1, from coordinate 14,610 downwards.
ACCGCAAAGCCGGATATTATGGCAGTGTACAAGGCGGTATGGACTCCGACCTTGGATACAATGCCGGCGGCAACATCAACTACAGCAGCGGCAAGTTCGACGCATACGTGGGACTCAACTACCGCAATATGAGATTCAACAACAAAGGCATCACCGATACAAGATATTTCGGAGCACAGGAACAATATCAACGCCAGACAAACAGCGGCAGCCACAACCCGAACAACATCTTTGGACGGGCAGGCTTCACTTGGCGTTTCACCGAAAAAGACGAGTTGTATGCCAACGTAATGGGAATGTTCGGCGGTGGCAGACACAACAATGATATTATTGCCGAGAGCGGAGCTGTTGAGAACGACGGCACATACGCAACCCCCTCGATGAAGTTTACACGCTCTACCACACAAAAGGGCAAGCCAAGAATGTACAATGTAGAACTGGGCTACACACACCGTTGGAGCGACAGCCACTTCATTGATTTCTCTGTGGGACACCATCAGTGGTCACAGCAGCGCAACTCGACCTACCGCCAGACAACAGAACGCATTGGAACAGAACCGTCAAGTTCCTATCAGTTCCAGGACGGAGAGAACAAAAGCAGCAGCACTGAAATAAAACTCGACTATGAGTACAAGATAAATGAGAAACACCGCATCGAGGCCGGTTATAAAGGCAATATCTCCGACGACATCAGCCCTGTAATCACATATACCGACGAAGCACACACCCAGCTCGACAAGCTGCAATACAACCAATTCCGCTACAAGCAGAACACACAAGCGCTGTATGCCACCTATTCGGGACGCATCGGCAAGTTCGGCTATCAATTGGGCTTGCGTGGTGAGTATTGGAACGTCAAGACTCGTTCATACGGCTATGAGCAGGAGCAGAGCGGAGAAATACCCGGCTACAATACAAAGGATTTCTTCAAACTCTTCCCCAGTGCATTCCTCAGCTACGAGATAAGCGACGGGCAAGAGATACAGGTAAACTACACACGCCGTCTGCGCCGTCCCTGGGGTGGACAGCTCAACAATTTCCAGAACATCAGCGACTCGACAAATATTTCGTTCGGTAACCCGGGCCTGACACCTGAATACTCCAATGCATACGAGCTCAATTACCTGAAGAACTGGAAGAACCACACACTCTCGCTGTCGGGCTATTACCGCACAACAGAGGATGTCATAGAGCGCATCAGCTACAACAATGAAAAAATCATCTACACGACGTTCGAGAATGTGGCACAGACACAGTCGGCCGGTCTTGAGATTGTGAGCAAGAACAGAATATTCAAGGCTCTTGACCTCACAACGACAGTAAACTTCTTCTACTACAAGCTCGACGCCTTCAAATACATCATCAACAACCAGGAGATTACAGGCACTGCCGACGAGAATTTCTCCTGGAATGCCCGTATGACAGCAAACGTTATGCTCCCCTGGGGCATAACAATGCAGGCTACCGGCCGTTACGATGCCAAGCGCATTGTGGCTCAGGGATACAGAAAACCCGGCTACTCACTCGACCTTGGTTTGCGCAAGATGTTCAACCAGCACTGGAGCCTGAGCATCAATGCACGCGACATTCTGGACTCGCGCGGCAGAAAAACAATCACAAGCAACGACAGTTTCCACCGATACTCCGAGAACTCACACGGTGGCCGCCGTTTCGGCTTCACGCTCACATACAGCTTTGGCAATATGAAAGCCAAAAAACCCAACCGCAAGCAGATGCAGGAGATGCAGAACAGCGGAGGATATGACGAGATGGGCGGTATGGGAGAGATGTAAAAACACCCTACAAACATATCGGGCAGATGGGAGAAAGACAAAAACTCCCATTTGCCCGTTTTTTTTTAAAAAACATTTCATAGTTTCATAAATGTTTGCGAAATTTGGCAGCAGTGATAAAAAACATAAAATTGTTTTACTACAAACAAAAGACCATAATATGGCAAACACAGCAAAAACACAGAAGGTCGACCAGATTGTAGTGCGTTTCTCGGGGGACTCGGGTGACGGTATGCAGTTGGCCGGTAATATCTTCTCAACAATCTCAGCCACTGTCGGGAATGACATCTGCACATTCCCCGACTACCCTGCCGACATACGCGCCCCGCAAGGAGTGCTCACAGGCGTTTCGGGTTTCCAGGTACACATTGGTGCAGACAAGGTATTCACCCCGGGCGACGAGTGCGACATACTTGTTGCAATGAACCCGGCAGCGCTAAAGACACAGTACAAGCACTGCAAGCCCACCGGAGCCATAATAATAGACATCGACTCCTTCACCGAAAAGGACCTTGCGAAGGCAGAGTTCAAGACTACCGACCCCATTGCAGAGCTTGGTATCACCTGCGAAGTAGTGCCTTGCCCTATAACATCGCTGTGCCAGGCAACACTTGCCGACAGCGGAATGGACAACAAGAGCATACTGCGTTGCAAGAATATGCTTGCCCTTGGACTGGTGTGCTGGATATATGACCGTGACCTTGCGCTTGCCGAGAATATGCTGCGCGCGAAATTCGCCAAGAAGCCCGAGATTGCCGAGGCCAACATCAAGGTACTCCGCGCAGGCTATGATATGGGACACAACACCCATACATCAATATCCCACACATACAGCATTGAGAGCAACCGCGAGAAGAAGCGTGGCAAATATATGGACATCAACGGCAACAAGGCCACTGCATACGGCCTTATTGCAGCTGCCGAAAAGGCCGGAATGCGACTGTTCCTCGGCTCATACCCCATAACACCTGCAACAGATATTCTGCACGAGCTTGCAAAGCACAAGTCGATGGGCGTAATCACAATGCAGGCCGAGGACGAGATTGCCGGCTGTGCATCGGCCGTCGGTGCCGCCTATGCCGGAGCACTTGCCTGCACATCCACATCGGGCCCGGGTATATGCCTCAAGAGCGAGGCCATCAACCTTGCAGTCATCACAGAGCTGCCGCTTGTCATCATTGACGTACAGCGTGGCGGCCCATCGACAGGACTTCCCACAAAGAGTGAACAGACCGACCTGCTGCAAGCACTCTACGGCCGCAACGGCGAGAGCCCCATACCTGTCATTGCAGCAACATCGCCCACCGACTGCTTTGATGCAGCATTCAATGCCTGCAAGATAGCGGTAGAGCGTATGACACCTGTCATCCTGCTCACCGACGCTTTCATTGCCAACGGCTCGGCAGCGTGGAAATTGCCCGACATCAGCCAATACCCATCCATCACACCGCCATACGTAAACGAGAATATGAAAGAGGGATGGAGCCCATACAAGCGCAACCCCGAAAATGACGTGCGCTATTGGGCTGTTCCGGGCACACCTGGTTTCACACACCGCATCGGAGGCCTTGAGAAAAGCGCTGCAACAGGTGCCATCAGCAACGATCCGGCCAACCACCACAGTATGGTGGAGACACGCGCCCGCAAGGTTGCAAGGATTGCCGAGAGCCTGCCACCGTTACAGGTTGAAGGCTGCGAAGATGCCGACCTGCTCATCGTTGGCTTTGGCGGCACATACGGCCACCTGTGCGAAGCTATGCAGCAGATGAATGCCGAGGGCAAGAAGGTTGCCCTGGCCCATTTCCGCTACATCAACCCGTTACCGGCAAACACAGCCGATGTTCTGCGCCGATACGACAGGATTGTTGTAGCCGAGCAGAATATGGGACAATTTGCAGGCTACCTGCGAACAAAGCTCAACGGCATAGAGCTGCACCAGTACAACGAGGTCAAGGGACAGCCATTCGTGGTAGCCGACCTTGTAAAGGAATTTACAAAAATTATGGAGGGATAAGAGATGCTGTTTAAATTTATGTCCTTGAAATTTTTATAGAACTTTTTTAGGATGTTTTTTCATTTTTCAAGGGCGCATAGCGGGCTATGTAACTGCGAAAAAGGAAAAAAACAGACAAAAAAGGGCATAAAAAGACAAGCACATCTCACATACAAAGTATACATTTTTGATAGAAATTAAAAGAACATCTCAATATGAGCGACTACACAGCACAGGACTATAAGTTCGGACAACCCCGTTGGTGTCCGGGTTGCGGCGACCACTCATTCCTGGGTGCGCTACACAAAGCAATGAGCGAACTGGGCGTTGCTCCACACGACATTGCGGTAATTTCGGGTATCGGTTGCTCTTCGCGCCTGCCCTATTATATGAACACATACGGTTTCCACACCATCCACGGCCGCTCGGCAGCCATTGCAACAGGCGCAAAAGTGGCAAACCCCAACTTGACGGTGTGGCAGATTTCGGGTGACGGCGACGGCCTTGCCATTGGCGGCAACCACTTTATACACGCGGTAAGGCGCAACATCGACCTTAATATGATTTTGCTCAACAACCGCATATATGGCTTGACAAAAGGACAGTATTCACCCACATCGGTACGTGGATTCGTGAGCAAGTCTTCGCCCTACGGAACTGTGGAGGACCCGTTCCGCCCAGCCGAGTTGTGCTTTGGCGCACGCGGCAACTTCTTCGCCCGTTGCGTTGCCACCGATATGCAGGCCGCCGTAGGCTGCCTGAAGGCCGCTGCACAACACAAGGGAGCATCGGTTGTAGAGGTATTGCAGAACTGCGTCATCTTCAACAATGGCACACACGAGAGTGTCTACACAAAAGAGGGACGTGCAAAGAATGCCATTTACCTTGAACACGGCAAGCCTATGCTCTTTGGCGAGAACAAGGAGTATGGCCTGATGCAGGAGGGTTTCGGGCTCAAAGTCGTCAAACTTGGCGAAAACGGCATAACCGAAAGCGACATTCTTGTCCACGATGCACATTGCAAGGACACGACACTGCACCTCAAACTGGCACTGATGGAAGGCCCGGACTACCCCATTGCACTGGGTGTGATACGCGACGTAGAGGCAATGACCTATAACGATGCCGTTCACGCACAAATCGAAGAGGTGAAGACAGCGAAGCCATACCACACGTTTGACGAGCTGCTTGCCACAAACGAGATATGGGAAATTAAATAATTGAACCGAACCATCTTTGGCAGCCCGACGCAAAAGCGTCGGGTTGCCTATGTTTTATCAAATTCTGTGACATAACACCCGAAAACTTTTTTTACTTTTATTTACACAAATTGCCTTCAAATGTTTCTAAGAACAAAATATTTATATATTTTTGAAGATGAATTAACAGGCTGAGACAGCCCTTTTTATGACAAAATGTAACAACAATTTGCAAAATAAAAATATTTTATAACTCCGGAGGGGAGAATGCCTGAATTATGCACTTCAAACCTCCATAAAAACAACAATATGAAACTACTAAAAACTGTTGGAAAGTCGCTTTTTGCGGCAACATTCCTGGGAATGGCGCTGACTTTCACTCCTGCAGAAAGTTATGCCAAGGCTGCAACAATGCAGCAAAAAGACGGAACCGTAAAAGGTACAGTTGTCGACGAGTTCGGTGAACCGATGTTCGGTGCTGTTGCCTTTGTAGTGGGAACAACCAATTCATCACCCATTGATTTCGATGGAAACTTCGAGTTGCGAAATGTTGAGAAAGGTGCAACAATTCGCGTTACACTTATGGGTTACAAGTGCGACGACCAGGTTTGGAAGGGCGGCGCGCTCAAGTTCGTGATGAAAGAGGAGTCTACAGCCCTTGACGAGGTAGTTGTGACAGCGATGGGTATTATGCGTAAGGAAAAATCATTGACCTATGCAACACAGCTCATCAAGGCCGACGAACTTTTGAAAGCACCTGATGCAAACATTGCAAACTCACTCGAGGGTAAAATCTCGGGTATCACCATCACTCCAAGTGCCGGTGGCGCCGGTGGTGCATCAAAGATTGTGCTCCGCGGTAACAAGTCAATTATGGGTGAGAACGCACCGCTTATCGTTGTCGACGGTGTACCAATGACAAACAGCATCCGTGGACAGGAGACAAATGCCGAGAACCTCACATACGGAGGTGTAAGCGAGGGTGGAGACGCGCTTTCAATGATTAACCCCGACGACATTGAGTCAATGAACGTGCTCAAGGGTGCAAATGCCGCAGCGCTCTATGGTTCGCGCGCAGCCAACGGTGTCGTTATGATTACCACAAAGAAAGGTAAGGAGGGCAAGATGGAGGTATCTTTCAGCTCAAACACATCATTTGAAAGACCACTCACATCACCACGTTTTCAAAATTCATATGGTGGTTACCGCGCTGCAAATGGTGGCTCACTTGAATACAACAGCTGGGGTGACCGTCTGAGCGGCGAAGGAAAGCACATCTACCAGTATGCTGCAGACAAGCAGTACTTCCCACAGACAACAACCGTCACTCACGAAGATGGCACAACCGAGGAGGTTGCCAATATGCTCAGTTCGCACCTTCGCAACTATGCCATTGACGATTTGAAAGACTTCTACGGAACCGGTTTCAACACCACAAACTCAATTTCAGTGTCTGGTGGTACAGAGAAGATTCAGACATACGTATCTTACTCTAACACACAGTCTATCGGTATGATTGCGTCTAACAAATACTCTCGCAACACATTCTCATTCCGCCAGACATACAAATTGTGGGATCGTCTCACTGTGAATGCCAGCGTAAACTACAATCAGGCAAAGACACAGAACCGTGTAGGTGGCGGTACATTGGGTAACCCAATCTATCACCTTTACACTACTCCACGTGACGTTGATATGGAGTACTACAAGGAAAACTACAGCGCAAACGGCAATTGGTGGTCATCCGGTAACGCCAGCGGCGATGGAACACAGACATATTACGAGGATATGGGCGACGGTTGGCTCTTTGAGATGCGCGACCACGCTCTTCTCAGTGGTCCTATGCAGCAATATGCATTCCAGTCTCCAAAAATCAACAACCCATATTGGCTTATGAAGATGAACACCGGTGAGAGCAATGAAGACCGTTTCTCGGCATCGTTCAGCGGAACACTTGAGATTATCAAGGGCTTGAACATGCAAGCACGCGTTTCACTCGACCACACACGCTATCAGGACGAAGGCGGTCGTTATGCAACAACCTGGTATGAAACCGAGATGTTCCGCTACGGTACATACTATTTGAACAACAGTCGCACAAACGAGATTTATGTCGACTATATGCTCTCTTATAATAAGGAGTTCGCCAAGGATTGGTCAGTATCAGCAACAGCCGGTTACGTAGGACACACCATTAAAGGCAACAGCAGCAACACATATATTGATAAAGCTACCAATTATATGTCAAACGGCAATTATATCTTCGGTATCCCAACCTCTATCAACAAGTTTGAGCCTAACTATGGTGGCCCGGGCGTGACATCAAAGGGAAAGAGTAGCAATTGGGACCAGGCAGCACTTGCAACTGCACAGGTTGGTTGGAAGGATGTACTCTTTGTTGATGCATCTTACCGTCAGGACTGGTATCGTCCATTCAAACAGTTTGCATACCTTGGCACAGATGAGAGCTACGGTTACTTTGGTGTAGGTGCAAATGCCATTTTGAGCGACATCATCAAGATGCCAGAGTGGTTTACATACGCAAAATACCGTTTGAGTTATTCAGAGGTTGGTAACTCAATTCCCAACTCTCTCTACAACACCGGTAACGAAAACTTGACTCTTGGTACAGCTATGGGTAGTTCAAGAAACCGTTTCGTTCCAATACCCGAGAAGACCAAATCGTTTGAGACAGGTCTTGAGATGCAGTTCTTCGACGATTGTCTGAACTTTGACGTTACCTATTACAACTCGGCAATGCACAATTCATATCTTGAGGTTGCCGGAACAAATGGTAAGCCACAGCCTGTAAACAGCGGTATCATCCGCAACCAGGGTATAGAGCTTACACTCGGCTACGACTGGGCCATAACAAACGACTTGCGTTGGAAGACCTCTATCAACTACTCATTCAACAACAACGAGATTGAGGCTACCAATATGGATAAGTATGGCAACCACAAGGATATGGCAACATCATTTGCCAACGGTAAAATCCAGTTGCTCTACAGAAAGGGTGGTTCATACGGTGACATCTATATTACCGACTTCACACGCTACAGAAGCGATGTACACAAGTACACAACAACAGTCACAGAGGTTATCGACCGTATCCCGGTAGAGGTTGAGGTTACAAAGTACAGCAAGACTCCGGTAACCGACGCAGAGGGTAATGTAATCTCTGAGCTCGTGAACAAAGCCGGCGATATATACATCACCAATGGCAAACCATCGCTTGGAGGTTATTGGGATGTTACTGACGGTGGCGACTTGAAGAAATTCGACAAGAACAAGACATTCCAGACCTACGCCGGTAACGTAAACAGCAAGCACCAGCTCTCTTGGTCAAATACATTCACTTACAAAGACTTCTCGCTCTACTTCCTCATTAACGGACGTATTGGCGGTAAGGTTGTTTCACTCACCGAGGGCTACCTTGACAATTACGGTGCATCGGAGCGCTCAGGCGAGGCTCGTTTGTATGCCGAAGCCAACAACATCTACACAGCTGACGGCCGTCACGGTATGTACCTTAACGAAGGCCGCGACCTTGTGGCTGTTAAGGATTACTACGAGTTCGTAGGTTCAGAATATGCAGGCGACTACATCTATGATGCTACAAACTTCCGCTTGCGCGAGTTATCACTTGGTTATACATTCCGCAACCTGTTCGGCAGCAACAAGAACCTGAGCCTCTCATTCGTATGCCGCAACTTGTTCTTTATATACAAGAAAGCTCCAGTTGACCCGGACATCTCATTGTCAACAGCAAACGGACTTGGCGGTATCGATGTTTTCAACTATCCATCGGCACGCACATTCGGTTTGAACATCAAGTTGAACCTCTAACATAGTGCAGAAAACAATAAATAAACACATTTAACATTGATATTATGAAAAAGAAACATATAATACTTGCCGGAGCATTTTTGTTCGCCGCAACAGGAATGCAGTCTTGCCTCGACTTTGATGACCCCGGAACAGAGGCCGGCGCAAATTCTTTCGGTACAGAAACGACACATCACGTTGGCGATGTAGACAATATCCCATATTTGAACTACCAGCCAACAGAAAAAAATGTATACGCAGCAATCGACACACTCCAGAACCAGTACAGATACTTCAGCCAGTGCCTTAGCGGTATCTATATGATGCGTGGTGGTAAAGAGGGTCAGTTGCCAGGCGACCACGCCTACCAGCGCCAGTACAGCCTTGGACCCGACTTGTACGCACAGTACTTCACTGTTCCCCACAAGGACTTTATGTATGGCAAGCTGACATCTACATACAACATCTCGGCAGAGTTCAATGGTGGACCTCTTGGTGCTTACACAATGGCAAAGAACCAGTTTATGCCATTCTTGAACCACCCATTGGCTGACTCAATCCCTGAAATCAAGGCCATCAACCTGCTCTACTATTGCTTGACAGCACAGGAGCAGGCCGACCTTTCAGGCCCATTCACCTATCTCGAGGACAAGAAGAACTCAGAGGAGCCCGAGGAGTACAACGACGTAAAGACCATCTACTATGGCATAGTCAACAACATCGACACAATCGTTGCCTGCCTCAAGCATTTTGAGACACGCCCCGAATGGTACAAGGAGCTCATCCAAAACATCGTTTTTGATAACTTCGCAACAGGCTATAACCTGACGGGTGGAGATATGAGCCTCAACTCATACATCAAGTTTGCAAACTCTTTGAAACTCCGTATGGCGATGCACATTGTAAAGGTAGAACCTGCAACAGCTAAAAAATGGGCCGAGGAAGCTGTAGCAAGTGGCGTTATCGAGGATACAAACGACCAGCACGGTATATTCCCATTGATATACAGCTTCACACACCCGCTTGCAAACATCTCAAACGGATGGGGCGACTTGCGTCTGTGCGCATCGTTCGAGAGCCTTATGATGAGCCTTGACCACCCATACTCAAAGTACCTGTTCGAAGCAAACTCAAACGACATACCACACAAGAACGGTGTTGATGTACTCAAAGCAAACACACGTATTTGCGGTATCCGCGCAGGCATACTTGTTGGCGACGGACAGACATATGCTATCAACAAACGCCAGGCATACTCATCTATAAGCACAGAGGCCTTGGCAGTAGGACGTTGCCCGGCATACTTTGTAAAGTGGTCCGAGGTTGACTTCCTGCGTGCCGAGGGTGCACTCCGTGGTTGGAATATGGGTGGAACAGCACAAGAATTCTACGAGCGTGGTATTCAAAATGCTTTCATCGAAGACCCAAATTCTGGAACTCCTTATTCAAACTACGTTAATGAATATATGCAGCGCGAAGAGCCTGTAGCCTACACAAACGAAGACCCGATGGGCGACGGCGAGCCGTGGGAGAGCGTTACCAAGATTGGCGTAAAATGGAACGAGGCCGATGACAACGAGACAAAGCTCGAAAAGATTATCACACAAAAGTATTTTGCTCTGTTCCCACTCTCGACAGAGGCTTGGGCCGAGATGCGCCGCACCGGATACCCGAAGATGTTCCCGGTATTGAACCCAGACGACGGTGACGGTTCAATCAAGAAGGGCGAAATGATTCGTCGTATTCCTTGGGTGCCAACAGACCCCATTGCACTCAATATGGTTGAGTTCAGCGGTATCCCTGCATTGGGTGGCCCCGATGAGCAGGCAACACGCCTTTGGTGGGATGTTGATGCTCCAAACTTCTAAAAAAACTTTTTCAATGTCCAAATACTCCCGGGAAATTATCTCGGGAGTATTTTTTTACAAATCATCACAAATCACACCATCAACAGCAAAAAATTGTAGCAAAAAGTTTGTTTTTCCCAAGGAAATAACGATATTTGCTATGCTGAAGTCAATACACCCAAACCAATAGCTAACATATTGTAAAGGTATATTTTACAATGACTTAAAAACAGACAAATAGATTTTAATAATATAAACATTTTATTTACAAACTAACCAAATCAACAACTTTATGAAAAAGATTTACTTAGTGCTCTTCACGCTCTTGTGCACCGTTTTTGCGGCACAGGCAGCCAAAGTGACCGATTTGTCACAGTTGAGCGATGACAAGTTGTACACAATCCGTTCGGAGCGTGCATTCTTGTTGTATGCAAACAGCACCCTTGCATCAAGCAATGGTCAGTCAGTGAGCGCAACACGCGACCCACAGGACCCTAACCAGCAGTTCCAAATCAAGAAGAGTGGTTCAAACTATCTTCTCTACAGCGTTGGTAAGGGCCAGTATGTAATGGTAAACTCAAAGAACACTGTTACTTGGAACGGTACCAGAGGTTCAAATGTTTCAATCACAAGCACAGGCAACTCAGCCTATCCTTGGAAGATTAAGATCGGTAACTTCTACCTAAACTCACAGGAGACCGGCCAGACAGCCACAGGTCTTGTTATCGACGATTGGTCAACTACCGACGCAGGTAACAGCTACATCATCGAGGAGGTAACTGACGAGGAAGAGGGCGGAGACACCGGCGAAAGCAACAGCGAAGAGGTCTATGATTTCACAGGCTTTGGTGTAGAGGCTATGCTTGAGCTTTTCAACAGCGCATTAGAGCAGGGCCGCAACTACCCTACTATGGAGGAGTTTGCAGCAGCAGGTATCCAGGCTTCTGACATCGCATTTGTACGTTCACACGTTCGCCGTGCAAACATTATGAGCCGCGCCGACCGCGTACGCCCCAACACATACGAAAACCGTAACCTCTTCCTTAACATCCCAATGGATTATGGTAAGGATGGCGGCACAGGTTATCCCGAGGCAAAGTTCAATGCCGATGTATTCTCAATGTGGCAGTACACAAACCTCTTCGGTTCTTGGAACCACGGCTTCTTCACAGCACCCGGTGCTTGGGTTGACGCAGCTCACCGCAACGGTACAGACATTATGAGTGGTATCGCGTTCTTCGAGAGCTGGACAGGTGACGGCGACAAGACCTTCAGCGCAATGATTACAAGAAAGAACAGCGACGGCACATACAAATATGTGAAGCCACTTATCAACATCCTGATGTTCTTCGGTGCTGACGGTATCAACTACAACTGGGAGGACAACAGCTGGGGCAACAGCGACATCGTTGCTTTCCACAAGGCTCTTTGGAAAGAGGCTGCAAGAGTAGGCTTCGACAACTACCACAGTGCAATCTATACAAGCACATCTTCATTGTCAAGCAACCAGACAAGTGCCATCGATGCTCTCTATGGTACAAAAGCAAATGGCAAGACACACGACTTGATGCTCAACTACCAGGCAAATGACATTGCAGCAGGATTGGGTTCTACATACGATGCAGTAAAGGCTGCATACGGCGAGGCAGACAATATGTATGCAGGTGTATGGATTGCATCTATGGACCGTCGTTGGACAAATCTCGAGGGCAACAACACAAGTATCTGTCTCTGGGGTGAGCACGACCAGAGCCGTTTCTACAGCTTCAACGCAGGTGACGGTGTATACAACATCCAGGGCAACTATCAGAGACTGCTTGAGCGTGCAATGTCAGGTGGTAACCGCAACCCGGCCAACACACCTGCACTCAGCAACACAGGCAACAACTGGGTAGCAGAAAACGGAAAGCTTCCTTTGCAGACATTTGCAGGTATGGCACACTGGATTCCCGAGCGTTCAGCTATCCAGGGCAATATGCACTTCCGCACACACTTCACACTCGGTAACGGTGACCGCTACTACTACAAGGGCAAGAACTCACACAACAGCGAGTGGTACAATATGGGTTCACAGGACCTCGTTCCAACATACCGTTGGTTGCGCTACAAGAGCAACACAACAACTGTAAGCACAGACATTGATGTAAACTACACACACCTCGACGCTTACACAGGTGGTTCTTGTATCGAGCTCACAGGTGCATCAACATCAGCAGGTACAGATATCATCCTTTACAAGACAAACCTTGTAGCAGGCGAAGGCGCATACGCAAAGCTTGCTGTGAAGACATTGAAGGATGTCAACGCATCAGATCTCTACCTCATTGTCAGAAAAGGCAACAACACTTGGTTGGAGTTCCCATACGGCGAGCTTTCCGGCAAGACTTGGGAAGAGAAGAAGATTGCACTCAACGGCATCAACAACGGTGATGTCATCGAGCGCATCGGTCTCCGCGTAAAGGGCAACAACAACAATTACCAACTCTATGTAGGTAAGCTCGAAATCAACGATGAGACTATCGTTACTCCTTCAAATGTAAAAGACCTTGTTGCAGAGGTTAAGAACGAGACCAAGAGCAGTATGAACCTAAAACTCCACTGGAACGTTGATGCAACAGCAAAGACACGTTCTGCTTGGGGCTTGGTTTACAACGACGAGGCCAACATCGACCACTTCGAGGTATTGTACAAGAACGGTGAGGAAGGCAAGATTGCACTCGTTGGTACAACATCACAGTGGGCAACATTCGTGGGCAACATCGAGTTCGAGAGCGTGAACGACATTCCATTCATTGGCGTACGTTCTGTTTCTACCGACCTCAAGACATACTCACCAATCGTTTGGGTTGAGGTTCCACGTGCTCCACAGGCAAGCCTTCCAGAGAAGGTTGAGGAGGATACATACGGTATCAGCCAGATGGACCCTGCATCAAATGGTGCAGACGCAGCCCGCGAGCAGCGTTATGTAACAAAGGTTACAACTACCGGTGCTACAAAGAACTTGAACTACAGCGCAAGCAGCCCTGTTGCCGATGGTACACAGTATGCCGATGCACGCAGCCACGTCCTTGAGATTGAGCAGGGCCAGAACGTTACAATGACAATCGTAGGTGCAAATATGAATGACGGTTTGAAATGGTGTTTCGGCGGTGGTTGGTTAGACCTCAACGGCAGTGGCGACTTTGACCACCCACTCCCAACAGAGCGTACAGCTGCTGAGATTGCAAAGGGCAAGACCGAGGTTGACCCCGAGGGTGAGCGCATCTTCTTCGTTGGTACACACGAGGCTGCAACACCTGAGATTCAGAACCCTGGTATCACATTTACTTTCAAGGTTCCAACAGATGCAACACCAGGCAACAGCCGCTTGCGTATCGTATTCTCTGACGCTTGGTTCGCAGGTTCATTCCTCCCAACAGGTTTGACAAACAAGGGCTTTACAATTGACTTCGGCGTGAAGATTACAGGTGACCACCCAGGACGTGCTGCAGTTGACACTCGCGACCAGGGTATTGCAGACGAGCCAGAGGGTCTTGACGGTGACAATACATCTGTTGAGGACATCGCTGGTGAAATCTCTACAGCCGAGGGCGTTGAGGGTGCAATTGAAGTTGCAAACGCTGATGTGGCTTGGATTTACACAGTTGACGGCAAGTTGGTTGAGTTCGTTCAGAACCCATCAACAGTCGCAGTTGAGACAGGTGTTTACATTGTGAAGATGCAGCTTGGCAATGTAATCCGCAGCGCTAAAGTATTGGTTAAGTAATAAACAGTATACTTAATTAAGCAACATAATGGTAGTGCGCCTTTGAAGTGACCCCAAAAAGTTGGACTGATTAATAAAAAGTTTATTGGAAAAGAGTTCGGTATTGCACCGGACTCTTTCCTTTTAATCTCAGTTTTATTCTGTCATTGTTGTAGTAGTAGATATACTTCTTTAGTTCCTGTTT
>JAFYWV010000085.1 GCA_017546505.1 Bacteroidaceae bacterium | reverse complement strand
AAATGCCATGCGCCTCGTCCTTGCGGTTCGCAAATGGTAATGTACTCAGGGATAGGCAAGTTGTTTTTCTTGTGCCATCGTTGCACCCTTTGCCAAAACTTGCGGCGATCGTCATACAGCCGCTTAGTGTCCGTCATGTTTTCGGCATAGGTAAAGGTCATCCAACGGCAGTTCACGGGTTCGGTACAGTTGCAGTTAATCAAATCACGCAGCGCTTTCATGGATGCGGCAAAGCGACTTTTAGCGGCGCTGTTTTCGGCTCTGTCCGTGGTTTTGTTATACTCTCTGACTTCACCAGTTGCTACCATCATATACAAGTCAGCATTGATTTTCCGTGTAGCACATCCGTTGTTCTTCCGTTCCATCTCCATGATTTCCGTTACATGACCGCATTCCGTAACCTTGCAAATACCGTATTTAGACCCCTTGCAATCTTCCATAGTGATATCGTATTTCTTCACTCTCTCGTTCACCTCCTCCCGTGGGCGTGTTAAAGTTAGAATATAATCAAGTTAATTAGCCTTGCTTCGCTTCGGCTTCTGCGGTCTGAAGCTTATGCACGATATAGGGCAGTTGCTTCATCATTTCATCTTGCTGTATCTTCTGTGTTACTGCCACTGCGATAAATGCAGAGCGGTTCAGATTGGTGCTATCTGCGGCTTTGTCCAGGGCTTCCAGTAAATCTTCTGGGATGGTAATTGTTACTCTCTTAGAACTCGACATGGTATCACCTCCAATATCATACATTATATGCACTCAATGCACACTTGTCAAGCCCAGCAACGGCACGGCGCGCACTAAAGTTGCCGCGCCGTGTGCCCGTAGAGCTGAGGGTTTAAGCCTTAGCAAGCATCGCCTTTTGACGGCAAATCAGACTTAGCAAGCAGGGCACAGCGGTACCCACTATGCGAATAGCAAGCACAGCAAATGTCCGAACACTTGCGCTCTGACTTCCGTTACATTCAGCCATTGTCAAGGCTACGAAACTTTTGGATCTGCTGCACATTCGTGAAGCAGACCCAAAACTTTCTCGACCCCTACGGGGCAACCTTGACACTGTCTGTTTTTGCCGTTCTCGGTATGTTGCCGAGCAACTCAAAACCAAAGCTAAACTAAAGCCGGCTTGCTCGCTTCATCCATTGTAACGGCAAAAACCATTCCACTGGCTTTCTGCGAGCCGATAGCCTTTTCTTTTGCCTCCGGCGGGCCTCACAATCTAAAACCAAAGCTAAAGCCCCCCAGAGGTCTGGAGGGCTTTTTATATACCTATCACGGCAAGTCTCTTTCTCCGTTCCTGTTAGAGATGGGGTGGGTAGCCCTTTGAACTCGCTAAGGCATATTCACTTTTTGTTGTCCAGTATGTCAGCCGTATGCATGACGGGTTGACTTTCGGGACGGATGGCATTATAATATTCGTACTTGATGTCGTTGGAGAAAGCGCCATCATCAGAAACCAATCGAATAGCAGAGGAATAAGTCAGTGTTGCGCCGCTGACTTTTTCTTTTGCTTTCGTTGTGCTTGTCCATTCAACCAAAGGACGCTTAACCCCTCGACTACTTCGGTAGAAGTTCATACCAGTGGGGTACAAGTTCAGACGAGCGCCCTTGACCAATTTCTTCGGTAGTTTCGTGCCGTCCTCTTGGGTGATTTCTGCTACCTTGATATCTCTTTCAGTATATGCACCCTCGTATTCTTCTACGGGTACATCGCAAAGATAGGCTGTCAGATAAGCACCGACATTGTCTACATTTTCGAGTTTCTTTACAGTTACAAAGCCTTGTTGCCATAACTCTCTGATTGTTTCATTGGGTAGGTACGGGGCTTTTTTTGGATACATCCAAAGTTCATGCAAATGCCATGCGCCTCGTCCTTGCGGTTCGCAAATGGTAATGTACTCAGGGATAGGCAAGTTGTTTTTCTTGTGCCATCGTTGCACCCTTTGCCAAAACTTGCGGCGATCGTCATACAGCCGCTTAGTGTCCGTCATGTTT
>JAFYWV010000084.1 GCA_017546505.1 Bacteroidaceae bacterium | reverse complement strand
GGGCGGTGTAAGCGGTAGCGTTCACACCACAGTCCAAAACATTGCATCTAACATCGATGCAAAGAATATTTACGGAGATAACGTGCAAGACCTTGTTACCGAGTCTCTTGAAATTGACCCCGGAAACGCACACGCTCAAAGAATGCAGGCAAGACTTGATAATGGAAAGAATGTGTCGGGCTATCAGATCAACCGACTTGTTGATGCTAACGAGTCTGCAATGCTCAAAAATGACACGACTTCCATTCGTAGCGCGGCAGAAAACCGCCTTGTCGAGCTTGGAGAAAGAGGCGACGTAAAGGCTATTGCTGAAGCTCTTACAAAACAGGCAAGCGGCGAAAAACTCACCTACGCAGAAAAGCGTACTATAAGCAACAGTAAATTCGGTCAGCGCGTGGCTAACGAGCTGAACACCGAAAACATCAACTCCGGTGGATATTCTTCTGCTTGGGCAGAGCGTATCGGCACCGATAGAATCAATCCCGAAGAATACAGTCGACTGATTGCAGAGACCGAGACGGCTCCGCAGGAACCTCAAACGGCTACCGCGCAGAACATTGAAACCGCGCAGGCGGGCAACGTGCAAGAAGCACAAACCATTCCCGCGACCGAGAACCCCACCGCGCAGGAAAATGTGGCAGAAGCGAAAATTGAGGCATCTACGGAAGTCTCACAAACAGAAGAAAGCGGCGTCACCTTGGAGAGCGCGTCGGAGAAATACGGAGCGCAGGCGGGGGCAATGGTCAGCACCTATACCGAGGGACAGGACGTAGCAAAGTATGACGCGGCGTATCAAGTGGCCTATGATATGGGCAAAAGCGGTGTTTCCCTTTCCTACGCTATGAACAGCGAGGCGACGGCATATCTTACCGAGAAGCAACGCGAGCTTGCACACGCGGCAGGCGCAGATGCGTCCACTACCACCGCAAAAGAGCAGGACACGGCAAACAAGGCAAAGGCAAACGGCAAAACAGGCCGAAGAAAAGGCACCGTAAAGGGCGAGGGCGTGACGATCTCTGATCTCAAGAGCACGTTCAACGATACGCAGAATACAGCGTATAAGCTCCTTTCCACCTATGCAGAGGCTACCGGCATTGATATTGTACTGTTCAAATCCGAACCAAACGCCGACGGCACATTTGAGGGAGCGCAAGGCAAATTCAAGTGGAGCGAGGACACGATCTACATTGATATTAACGCAGGACTTGCTAATATCAAGGGTGTAAACGACCTTGCAAAATACACAATGCTTCGCACTTTTTCTCACGAATTTTGCCATTTTATTGAAAAATGGAATCCGATATGGTATAATGAGTTCAGAAAAGTGGTATTTGATACCCTTACAGAGCGCGGAGAAAACGTAAACGACCTTATTGAAACGAAACAAGCGCAGAGCGAAGGAATGGATTATGACAAGGCAAGCCGAGAAGTGGTTGCCGAAGCTATGACGGACATTCTGCCTGACGCGAATTTTGTGGAAGAGCTCGCAACAAAACATAAAACTATTTTCGATAAGCTTCTTGGTATGCTAAAGGAGTTTGTTTCTGATTTGAAAGAATATTTCAATTCTATCGGTCATAATTCCTCTCGTGAGGCAAACGCCCTCAAGGAACAAGTGGGCGAGAGCGTGAAGTACGTCGAAAACATTGTGAAACTCTTTGATAAGGTTGCTTTGGAAGCGGTTGAAAATTACCAAATGACCGTGGCAACAGAAGCCGAAAGCAATAACAATACTGACGGAGGTATTAACAATGCAGAACAAGAGCAAAGGACCGAGACCGTTCACCCCGGAGGAAATTCAATCTCTGAAGGATCACAAGAAGAAGATGGAGACAGATCCGGAGTATCGGAAGAAAATAGAGGAATTCGACAAGCTCCTGATAGACCTCGGGGACGACGAGGAGAGTTAAGCCAAACAGAAAAACGATTTTCGGAAGACTCGTTTATCGTTCCCAAAAAAGGGACAGCAGAAGCCGAAGAATATGCAAAACTTGCAGAATACGGCATAGAAGGATATGTAGTCAAGAAATCCGCTTGGGATAGAAACGTTCAAGCGTTCTCTAATGGTGGCAAAATATATATACGCGAAGGACTCGACGAAAAATATCGCGGTATGATCGTGCCACACGAAGCTACGCACGTTATGAAACAGTTACAATTCCAACCGTATTTGGATTTCATTGCGCGCACACCCGATATGCTTGATACAACCTCTGATATGGGGCAACGTCTAATTGAACGACCCGCAAATAATTATGGCATTGACCTATTCGATATAACCGCAAATCAGATAGAAAAAATATATGATGAAATCAATGCTACAATATATGGGCATTACTCCGCCGGCCAAATCGTCGGGGATTTAAAAGCAAACCTTGATAATGCCTTCCACGATTTCGATGCATACATAAACGAGCTTGCGTCTATTCACGAGCAGTTCAAGAAAGAAAACGCACCGAAAAAATCAGTTGACGAAACGGTTGCTGAAACGGTTGCTGAAACGGAAGTGCCTAAAGCGGAAAAGGCAAAGCCTGTACGCACAAAAAAGAGCGATTGGGCAAGTCACGACGTAGAGTGGCATATTCCGGGTAAGAAATCCCCTATTGCTTACAGTACGGTGGCATCAAGTGATCTCATTGAGGTGCTTGTAGAAGATAATCCTTCCGCGACTATCAAAGAGATTTTTGAAAAAGTCAATTACGACGAGGAAGCAAAGAAGGTTTTACAGCAGTATATTGACGCAGGATACGGCGATCAAGTAGCTAACGAATGGTTTAATCACAATAAACAGGAGGCAAACACAAATGTCGAAAATGCTGATAACCGAGGCACAATACAACAGCCTGAGCCCGATAGGTCGGGAGATACACGAGTATTGGATGAACCACAAACCGAAGATGTACCGAGAGATGTACAACGAGGGGACGCTGTGGGAGATTCTGTCGAACGAGGACAAGAGACTCGACGAGATGATGTGCGATCTGATATCGGTGAACAGACTCGCAGAGAATCAAGCGAGGGAGATCGTCAGAGCGGAGATCTACGACGAGATGATCGGATAACATCATATAAGGACGCGGAATCTTATGCCAAGGAGAAAGGATATAGGCTTAAGATCAACAAGATGTCTGCCAAGAAGAATATCATTCAGGTAGATATCTACGACAAGCAGGGTCTACCCACTTTCGCTCCGGTGATTATCGGAGAATTGGGCAAGGACAGCGATGTTACAAAATGGAACCAAGTAAAGGAAGCCATTGACAAGCGCGAGGCTACTGATAATTCTGCGACCGACATAAATGACGGTGGCAAAGCGGCAGAAGCACTTCACGAGGAAGTAACCGAACAGGTTGCGCAACAGTCCACCGAACAACCGAAGGGCCGCAACTTCGTTATTGGCGATAGTCTTGACCTGCCCAACGGCGAGAAATCGAGATATAAGGCTAATATTGAAGCTATTCGCCTTGTAAAACAGCTTGAATCGGAGAGCAGATATGCAACCGAAGCAGAGCAGGCTATCCTCTCCAAGTACATTGGTTGGGGCGGTCTGTCCGATGCCTTTGATGAGAAAAAGTCGGATTGGAGCAAGGAATATACCGAGCTGAAGGAATTGCTGACTGACGAGGAATTTCGCGCCGCAAGAGCAAGCACAACAGATGCCTTCTATACAGATATTCCGGTTATAAAGGCTATGTACGGTGGGCTTGAACGCCTTGGTTTTAATGGCGGTCGTATGCTTGAACCTTCCTCGGGCGTTGGTAACTTCGTCGGGGCTATGCCTACGGCTATGACCTCAAAGGTCAAGAGTTGGACGATGGTGGAGCTTGACAGCATTACCGGTCTTATTGCAAAGCACCTTTACCCGAACGCTGACGTGCGTATTCAGGGCTTTGAAAAGGCTAATATCCCCGATAATTATATGGACGTGGCTATTGGTAACGTACCTTTCGGCAAAGTAGCCATTTATGACAAGGCATATCCGAAAAAGGTAACAAGCGCTATTCACAACTATTTCTTTGCAAAAGCGCTTGATAAGGTGCGTCCGGGCGGTATCGTAATGTTTATTACGTCCTCTTATACAATGAGCAGCCGAGACAATACGGTGCGCCGCTATATTATGCAAAAGGCTGATCTTCTCGGAGCTATCCGCTTGCCCAATTCCGCTTTCAAGAGTAACGCAGGTACTGATGTTGTAGCAGACATTCTCATTCTCAAAAAGAGAGCCGCAAATACAACTTATTCAGGCGAGGATTTCCTCGAAGCACCTTACAATTATAAAACAGGGGAATACGCCAATAATTACTTTGAAAATCACCCGGAAATGGTTTTAGGCGTTCCTACTGCGACAAGAGGAAGATACGGAGAAACGACAGTTACCTACAAGCCGTTAACCGACCGAGGCAGTCTTGCCGACCAAATCCGCGAGGCTTTCTCTCATATCGAGGGCAAGATGGAATATCCCGCGACACTTAGCCGAGAGAAAACCAATTTTGCCGTGGAGAGAGCGAGCAAAAAGACCAAAGAAAATGGCCTTGTCGTAAAGGAAGGAAAGGTATATCAGAACAAAGGCGGCGAGCTTGTTGAAATAAACAAAGCGAATGGAGCCGCAGAGCGTATTTCCGCTATGCTTGAAATCCGCGACGCCGCGCGTAATTTGATAAACTATCAACAGCAAGGGCTGAATGATACCGAAATCAAAAAGGCGCGTACAGAGTTGAATAAGGTTTACGACGCTTTCGTAAAGAAATACGGATTTATCAATTCTCAGGCAAATAGAAACGCTTTTATCGAAGATCCCGACCGTTATTCCCTTTTCGCCCTTGAAAATTGGAACCCCGAAACCAAAAAGGCGACCAAAGCGGATATTTTCTCAAAGAACACTATCAGTCCTAACCGCACCGTAACGTCGGCAAAGGACGTTGCAGAGGGTCTTATCGTTTCGGTCAATCAGACCGGCGGCGTTGATACTGCTCTTATTGCAAGAATCACAGGCAAGACAGAGGCAGACGTTACAAGAGAACTCATTGACAGCCGCAAGGCTTTCAAAAATCGTAATGGGGACCTTGAAACAGCAGAAACCTATCTTTCCGGTAACGTGCGCGCAAAGCTCCGCGATGCAGAGGCACTTGTACCGCTCGACGCTGATTATAAAAACAACGTGGAAGCGCTCAAATCGGTTATGCCGGAGGACGTTGGCTATCAGGATATCTTTGTCAACCCCGGTACTCCTTGGATTCCGAACAGCGTATATTCCGACTTTGCGGCGTATATGCTCGGTGGACGAAACAGCGAGTGGAGACAAGACGTTGACGTTACGAGAAACCGCGATACCGGAAACTTTACCGTAGAGCTGAAAGGTCGTCACCTGAAAATGAACTCGGCGAACACGCAGAAGTGGGGTACTTCGCGCAGGACCTTCCTCGACCTGTTTGACGCTATGCTGAACAGCAAGAGCGTTGTAATCAAGGATAAGCTTGACGACGGCTCCTTTGTAGTCAATAAGGACGCTACTGCGGCGGCAAACGAAAAGATCGAGAACATTCAAAAAGAATTTCAGGAGTGGCTGTGGCGTGACGAAGCGAGACGCGGAGAGCTCGCAACGCTTTATAACGAGGTGTTCAATTCTGTTGTTACACCGAAATACAACGGCGAAAATCTTACCGTGAACGGTATGAACGCTGAAAAATCTTTGCGTCCACACCAAAAGGACGCAGTACAGCGCGTTATTTCTTCGGGTGGTAATACCCTTCTCGCTCACAGAGTGGGGGCGGGTAAAACCTTTGAAATGGCGGCGTCGGCTATGAAGCTGAAAGAACTCGGACTTGTAAAGAAGCCTATGTTCGCCGTTCCTAAATCGCTCGTAGCACAATGGGGCAAAGAATTTATGGATATCTTCCCTACTGCGAAGCTACTCGTCGCGGAAGCCTCCGACTTTACGGCCGCTAACCGAAAGGTATTTATGAACCGTATCGCAAACGGAGAGTACGACGCAGTTATCGTTTCCTATGAACAGTTTGAGAAGCTTCCTATGTCTGACGATTTTACAAGACAGCTCTATCAGGAGCAGATCGACAGCGTTATTGCCGCTATCGAGGAAGCCAAAGCCGACAAGGGCGATAAGGCGTTGTCTGTAAAGGACCTCGAAAAGAAGCGTAAATCCTTGCAGGCAAAGATCGACAAGCTGACCGATAAGGCGAAGGACGAGGACAATATAGATTTTGAACAGTTAGGCGTTGACTCTCTCTTTGTGGACGAGGCTCACAACTTCAAAAATCTGTTCTACACCACTTCTATGACCAACGTTGCAGGCCTTGGCAACAAGGACGGTTCAAAACGTGCTTTTGACCTTTATACAAAGGTACGCTATCTGCAACAACTCAACGGCGGTCGCGGTATCGTATTTGCTACTGCTACACCTGTTATGAACTCTATGTCGGAAATGTATATTATGCAGAAGTATCTGCAACCCGATCTCTTGAATCAGCTTGGACTTTCCACCTTTGACGCGTGGGCAAAACAGTTTGGCGAGGTTGTGAACGGCGTAGAGATCAAGCCGAGTGGACAAGGCTACCGTGTGAAACAGAGTTTTTCGCGCTTTAAGAATATGAGCGAGCTTCAACTGTTGTTCCGTAACTTTGCTGACGTGCTTACCGACGTTCCCGGGCTTAAGATCCCGACGATGAAGGGCGGCAAGGTAAACGTTGTCGTATGCGAGCCCGGACAATTCCAACGCGATTATATGAAAGAGCTTGAACAGCGTGCCGACAATATCAAGAACGTAGATCCTTCCGAGGATAATATGTTGAAGATCACGTCGGACGGCAGAAAAATATCCTATACTCAGCGTATGATAGACCCTTCCCTCCCGTATGAGGAAGGCTGTAAAATCTATCGTTGCGCTGACAATGTTCTCAAGGAATATAACGAGAGCAAGAGTATCAAGGGAACACAGCTTATATTCTGTGATATGGCAACACCGAAGGGCGCGAGCAATAACAACGCAACCGCGACCGAGGATATTGAAACGGATATGGAGAGCGCACAGCTCTACGACGACCTTAAAACTCGCTTGCGTCAGGGCGGCATTCCCGCAAAGGAAATTGCTTTTATTCACGAGGCAGACACCGACGCAAAGAAAAAGAAACTGTTTGACGATGTGAACGAGGGCAAGGTAAGAGTATTGATTGGCTCTACCGGTAAAATGGGCGTTGGTATGAACGCGCAGAAACGTATTGTTGCTATCCACCACCTTGACGCACCGTGGAGACCCGGCGACGTTGAGCAGAGAGACGGACGTGCTTTCAGACAGAAGAATATAAACGAGGAAGTATCTAAATACACCTACGTTACAGAGGGAAGCTTTGATGCACGCCTTTGGGATATTCTTGATCGAAAGCAGAACTTCATCAATCAGGTAATGAACGGTGAGAATGTAGGCCGCGAGACCGAGGACACAGGAGAAGTAACACTATCTGCTGCCGAGGTCAAGGCGTTGGCTTCCGGTAGTCCTCTGATTATGGAACAGGTAGAGCTTGACACCGCTATTAAGAAGTTGGAAAGCTTGTACCGAGCACATATTTCTGCGGTCCGTTCCGCAAAGGAACGTTTGTCGAGAGATAACGGTCAAATCGCGTCTCTTGAAAAGCAGATTGCAAACGGCAAAGCAGATATTGCCGCGAGAAAAGACACTTATTCTGACGAGAAATTCTCTATTACCGTTGGTAACAAGAAGTACACCGATAAGAAAGAAGCGGGCGTCGCGCTGATGGCAGAGGCGACAACAAGAGCGACTTTTGACAGCTATAATACCATCGGTAATTTTGCAGGTTTTGAGCTTCGCGTGATAAAGTCGAGCGAGGGTATAAACGGCTTGCTTGTGGGTAAGCAAGGCTATCCGTTCAAAACCTATCCGAGTAATACAACCTTTATGATCAGTCAGCTTGCAGGTGTTGCCGAAAGTATTGACGAAAGGGTGAAACTGTGGGAGCACGACCTCACAGAAGTGCAAAAGGATATTGCGGAACAGGAAAAACTGATTGCAGAGCCTTTCGCAAAGCAGGCAGAACTTGACCAAAAGCGCGCCCGCTATAATGAGGTTATGGAGATCCTGAACCCGAAAGAGGAACAGTCGCTTGATAGCGTGTCCGAGGACACCGTTCAGGAGCAGAGCCGAGAATACCTTAACTCTGACGAGCAAGAGCAACAGCGTACAAACACGCTGACCGACCGTGAAGTGCTTGCTATGGCGGCAGAAGAACTCCTAATGAGTGGTAAACTTACCGATGCAGAGCGTGACGCTGTGCAAATCTTCAAAAGTCGACTTTCAAGGCTTGAGGGCTTGCAGGACGATCGAGCAGAGCAAGGTAGACTCTACAAGGAGCAACAGTTTGGCGCAAACGTAGACCGAGAAGCGGCGGCACAGACATTGAACCGTATGCGCGTTCTTGATGAACAGATCAAGGCGGCAAGTACTGAGGTGCTTTCGGTTGAGGATAAAGAGGTCCTTGGAAACGTGCTGAAGAAAGCGCGCAAGGTTGTTGAGACAGCCGAAAGACAACACGGTGCCGAGATCTTGAAGCGTTGGCGCGACCGTACACGAAACTCTGCGGCGATCAAGAAGTACCGCGAGCGTATCAAAGCCGATGTGACCGAGCTTACAAATTGGGTGTTGAAGCCTAATAATAAGGATATTGTAAAGCACATTCCCGATGCGCTGAAAAACACCGTTATTCCCTTCCTTTCTTCTATCGACTTCACGAGCAAACAACAGCTCCGAGGCGGAGAAGCAACAAAGGCAGATACGGAGTTTGTAACGCGGCTTAATGCGTTGAAATCAGCGCTCAAGCAAAACATTGATGTGAGTGGTATGTATTCCGGCTACAACGACTTGCCTCCGAACTTTATGGAAAAGTTGCAGAGCTTTATTGATGATATTCAAAAGCTTGTAGGAGAGAAAAGCGGCGAGTTTGTCATTAACAGAATGACGAGCGAGGAATTAAAGGAACTTTCTTCTGTGGTACGAGTACTAAAAGCGTACATTACGCAGGTAAACAAATTCCACGCGAACGCGATGTATCAGCACGTTTACAATGCAGGCGACAACTCTATTGAAGCTCTTTCGGCAATGTCGAGCGACGACGGAAAAGCCGGAGGCGTTTCTAACTTCGTATTTTGGCAACAGATACGACCGGCGTTTGCTTTTGAACGTTTCGGCAATGGCGGCGTAGCAATCTATGACAGCCTCCGTCGCGGTCAAGCGCAACTCGCTTTCAATACGCAGAAGATCGTTGAGTTTGCTGAAAAGACCTATACCACGAAAGAGGTAAACGATTGGGAGAAGGAGATCAAGGAAATCAATCTCGGCGGCAAGATCGTCAAAATGCGCGTTTCCGATATAATGTCCTTCTACGAGCTTTCCAAACAGCCTGACTCGCTCCGTCATATGCTTGGTGAGGGCTTCCGCGTTGCAACATACACGCAGGGCGGCAAGAAGATTTCCGATAACGGTCACCCGCTGACCGAACAGAATATTGCCGACATTGTCAATGCGCTGACCCCGAGACAGAAAGAAGTCGCAGACGCTTTGCAAAAGTTTATGCAGGAGCAAGGCGGCGCGTGGGGTAACTACGTTTCGATAAAACGCTTTGGCGAAGAACTGTTCACAAACGAGAAGTACTTCCCTATCAACTCCGACGGCAGACACCTTCAATCTACGGCAGACGAACAGCCGAGTGCGGCAAGTTTGTACGCCCTTCTCAATATGAGCTTTACAAAGTCTCGTAACGAAAAGGCGAACAATCGAATTGTCGTTTACAGTATTTTCGACGTATTTTCAAATCATATGGCAAGTATGGCGCAGTATAACGCTATGGCTTTGCCGGTACTCGATGCGATCAAGTGGTTTAACTATCAGCAGAAAACCGAGGACGCAGACGGCAACAGATACGTTGCGAATAGTGTAAGAGAGCAGATGTCGAGAGTGTACGGTGTGCCTGAAGAATCGAGACCCGGAAGCGGGCGTCAAGGATATGCCGAGACCTTTGTACTCAATATTCTCAAAGCCTTTAACGGCACCGAGGCACAGGGCATTCCAACCGATACGATAGGAATGAACGCGACGCGCCGTTACAATATGGCACAGGTTGCATATAACTTCCGCGTAGTAGTACAACAGCCTTTGGCGATTACGCGCGCGGCACTTCTGATAGACTACGGATCTATTATGAAGGGCTTGAAGTTGAGACCTTCCGCTATTAAGCAGAATATCGAGGAAATGAGAAAATACAGCGGTATTGCCGCGTGGAAATCTCTCGGATTCTATGACGTAAACATTTCCCGAGGACTGACTGATACAATCAAGCATAAATCCACAGTAATGGATAAGATTGGTGACGTTGGTATGTGGGGTGCTGAGCAGGCAGACACCATTACTTGGGCGGCTATGTGGAGCGCGTGCAAAGCAGAGGTTCAGAAAAAGCAGAACCTTAAGCCGGGCGACGATGGCTTCTACGAGGCTGTGACAAAGGTATTTGAGGACGTTATCTATAAGACTCAGGTTGTTGACAGCGTGCTCACGAAGAATGAGTTTCTGCGAAGCAAAGGCGCGTTTGCACGTCTTGTCGGTTCCTTTATGAGCGAGCCTACGACCACCGCAAGTATGGTGATTGACGCCGTTGACAAGTACAACGCTGACTTAAAGCGCGGTATGACACGTTCGCAGGCTTGGGATAAGAACAAGCGAATGATCGGACGGACAATATATTCTTACGCTGTGAGCGCTGTTATTTTGGCCGCAGTACAGGCGGTGGCAGATGCAATGCGCGACGATGACGATTATGAGACCTTTATTGAAAAGTGGCTTGAAGCGTTCGGCGGCAACGTTGTTGACGAGATTATGCCGATTAACAAGCTGCCGATACTTGCAGACTTCTACGATCTTGCCAAAGAACTTGCCTCCATCTTCGGCGTTGATACCTACGGCAATCCTCCACAATCGGTATTTATGCAATGGTATGACAGCCTTGTAAACGGTGTGGAGATACTGTATGATAAGATCTCCGGAGAGGATACCAACTACACTTGGTACGGCGGCATTTACAAGCTATTGCAGGCGGTTTCCGGTATGGCGGGACTTCCTATGGCGGCGGCAACGCGCGAGATTATCACCGCGTGGAACAACATCGTTGGAGCTATGGCACCGAGTCTTAAGGTAAAGACTTACGATCCGGGCGATAAGAACGAGATCAAGTATGCTTATCAGGACGGTTATCTGACGTTCGATGAAGCCGCAAGCGAATTGCTCGAGCAGGGCCTTGTTGACAACGAGGACGAGGCGTACTTCACCGTTTCAGGTTGGGAAGCCGGCGACGGATATTCCCGATACGATTCCATCTATGACGCTGTTCGAAATGGCGGCGACCTTAAGGCGGCTATGTCTGAGCTCACGTCTCACGGCTACACCGAAAAGGATATTTACAGCAAGGTAAAAAGCAAGGTTGGCGAATGGTATCGCGGCGGCGAGATCTCAAAGGCGCAGGCGACGAGTATGCTTGAAAAGTACACCGATATGGACAGCGACGAGATCACCGAGGCTGTTAACAAGTGGAGTGCTGTTGTCGTAACAGGTATTGAATACGACGATATCGACGACGAGGTTATGGCGGGCAACATCACCGTGAGCCGCGCTATTGAAATGTATATGCGATACGGCGGTATGACGCAAGAGAAAGCGATCGAGAAGGTGAGCGTTCTTTCCTTCGTGATAGAACACCCGAACCTTGAAGGAATTTCCTATTCTGCCGTGAATGCGTACAACACTTACTGCGAACCTTACGGCATAGAGGCTGAGGTATTCTATGACATTTGGCAGTATAATTCAAGCGTTTCGGCAGACGTTGACGCGAACGGAAAAGCAATATCCGGCTCCAAAAAGGCAAAGGTACTTGCTTACATCAATTCTATGAGTTTGTCGGCAAGACAAAAAGATAGCCTTTACTATGCGTTCGGTTGGGCGCAAAGCACAATAAACGAAGCACCTTGGCATTAAAGCAGGGGGGTAGGTTTAGAACCTACCCCCTTTTGTGTTATTCTGTTAGTGACTTATAGGAGGTGTCGTATATGCTTCGTTCAAAATACAAATTTTCTTTGGATATAAAATTGACTCAGTCGCAGGTGTCGATTCCGGTAATGCTAAACGACACGATTTGGGGATTTTATATCAACTTAATTGATGATGGAAAGCCTTTCATCCTCCCGGACGGATGCAGAGCAGTTTTTATTGCAAAAAAACCCGACGGTAATACCCTGTTTAACGATTGTATAATCGAAAAAAACAACATTGTCCGATATGACTTTACCGCAAATACGACGAATGTCGAGGGTGTTTCTTATTGTGAAATTCGCATATACAGCCCCGCCGGTAGAATGCTTACCTGCCCGAGATTTACTATGGTGGTAGACCACCGCGTTCTCCTTGACGATGAAATTATCTTTTCAGAGAGCGAAAAAAACACCCTCGACAGCATCATTTTGTCGGAAAACGCGAGACAGCAAGCGGAGCTTGAAAGAGCAGCAGCAGAAGTAGAAAGAGCGTCCGTTGCGGCAAACGCCGCTGAAGCTGTTAGGAAGGCCGAAGAAGCCGTAGCGAGAGCCGAGGACGCAGTACTTAGAGGCGTTACCCACTCTTGGGAAGGTTCGGTGTTGACTGTCACTTCCACAATCGGAACATCTTCTGCCGATTTGAAAGGTCCTCCCGGCGCTGACGGTAAAGACGGCGCTGATGGCAAGGATGGTGTAGATGGCAAGGACGGTAAGGACGGTAAGGATGGCAACGGTGGTTATACTCCCATTAAAGGCACAGACTATTTCACCGAAGCCGACAAGAATGAATTGGTAACCGAGCTATTGAACCGTCTCCCAAGGGCAGAGGAAGTGAGTGTATGATATGCAGGAAGATAGACTCAACATTAAGCGTGTTGCGCTCGAAAAGATAGGCAATGCAATAAAGATATACCACGCCAAACGCTCTCACGTAATAACGGGCAAAATTCCTGTCAGAGAGTTCAGAAAGGCATTGCGAGATGGCAAGGTTGAAACAACCGCACCTGTTGCGACCGAAGACGAGTATATCATTCAGTTAAAAACACTTGATGATGTAGCGGATGAAATCCGTGCTATTGGCGGCAATACGGGTGAGATTACTGTTGAAGACTTTGAGGAGAGCATAATCAATCTTATTGCAAAGCTACCGGCACCGAAGATTGAAATTGTGTCGGCGTTTGGAGATGACGGAAGCGGTGAAACACCTACGCTAACACCGCTTGCCAAACCGACAATTAAAATCGAAAAGGTCGATAGTGATGTTGTTGAGGACGAAAAGCCAAAGCCTGTCGCGCTTGCTCCCCCTGAAATTATCATTGACTTTGTTGACAGCGATAGCGATGTCGAGGAAAAGCCTACGATAAAACCGCTCGACAAGCCAAATATCTATATTGCAGAGGTTAGCGAAAACGAAGAGGACATCCCGGAAGTAGTTATCAAAAAGCTTGATGCGCCGAAAATCGTTATAGCAAAGATTGATAGCGAAACAGGCGAAGGCGAGGAAATCGAGATCGTACAGCTTGCTATGCCTATCATCCAAATCGAAAAGGTAGACGAGGATATCGAGGAAGATCTTCCCGTTATCACACCTCTTGCGAAGCCGAACATCTCTGTGGTTGAAGTAACCGCAGATATTTACGAAGAGCAAAAGCCTGCTATCAAAGCACTTAACACTCCCGATATTAAGATTGAGGTATTGGACACGGAGACAGACAAAGAGCCCGAAATCATCATCACGAGCCTTGCCCAACCCGATATCACAATTGAGAGAATCGAAGAGGAACCCGAAAAGGAAGAAGATCCTACGATACAGAAGCTACGCTCCCCTGAAATCCGCATAGAGATAGACTATGCTCGTGACGAAGAAGCACCTACAGTCACAATTACAAAGCTTACAGAACCTGCCATTGAGATTGTAAAGGTTATCGACATTGCGAAAATGCGGTTTGATAACTATGGCATTATTGACGCAAATGGTATCGTCCAAAACAGACATACTTGGGCAGGAAAAGCACACTCGAATATTGTGGCAATAGCCGACCTTGTAAACGGTCCCAATGGATATTGTGTACAAGACTTTGATACTACATTTCCAGAATACCCGAAAGTATTGTTTTTCTCTGCTCCTCACTTGTTGTCGTTCGTTGGCAGTTTGAATGTAACTGATATAGGCAGCAAGGATACGCTGACGGTAGAAGAGATAAAGCAATACGCCAACACGCTTTTCGGTGGCGCGGCGTATGTCGCGTTCAACTCCGACTATGAAGAAGAGGCTTACAAAGAGGACTTTGCCTATATTATGGCAGATGCAGATACTTACGACACAACAGTAGCCAAAGGCGTACTTAAAACGCCTACCATTGACATTGTGCCGGTAGAAGTAGGTGGCGAGGAAGAGCCTTTGCCCGTTATCACGCAACTCAACGCGCCTAACATCCAACTCTGTATCGATAAAGAAGACGATACGACGTCTATTCTCGGCAGAGCCATTCTCGGCAAGGCTATCCTTGGCTATGGTGGCATCTAATATTCATTATAAAAATCATTTAAGGAGAATTAAATTATGGCAACTTTTTATTACGTAAAAGGTGAACCTGTTACAAACGCGCAAGCTTACGAGTTGTGGAAAGGCACGACCAAAACAGAAAACGGCAAAGAAGTTTTCGTTCCATCCGGTGACGCCCCTCTTGAAACGCAACAGATTTTGCAACAATTGCAAATTGTTGGTTCAATCGGTGATAATGGAAATCCGGCAGAAGAAGAACTCGTTACTAACGAAAACGTGGTTAAAAATATTGCGCCCATTACAAAGCTAACCGAAAACGGTTATGTCTATTATGTGCGAGTTACCGGATTTCTTAACGTAAAAACGTCTATGTCTTCTTTCAGTGGCGTTCCGTTCCAAGGAACCGTTTATTTCAATACACCTTCCGCAGTTGACTTCAAAGTAACAGGGTTGGAGTATTCAGCCAAAGATAAGGCAATTCAGGTTAAGACCAATTATGGAAATGCAAACGTGTACAACGTTGACTTTGGCGATGCCATCATTTCCCAATTGCTAATCGACAACGGCACTATCCGCTTTTATAGTGCTAACACCGCGAGCCGCCGTACCGATTTTATCCCGATCACCGAACTTACAGACCACTTGAGAATCCCCGGTGAAAACAACTACGCTTGTGTCGGTCCTTTCGGGAACGGTGTTAATGCGATTGGTGGGTATAAAATCGCGTTTTATACAGGAATGAGTCATTCGACATTTATCAAAGGATTAAGGTGGGAGGATTTTCAAGAGGCGTATTTGAATGCCGAATACATTCAAGGTTTGGTAGAAGAGTACGCGCCTAACGCAAAATACGTCATTTTCAGCTCGTCACCCACAAACCACTCCACCTACGGCGACAATGACTTTGTGTCGCTTGGTGGTATTCACTTCTTGCTGACAGGAAGCGACAAATTCACGGATGGCGAAGCCGTAAAGCTTGCAGTAAAGGCAAAAGGCGACGGCACATTCTTTTCTGACTCCCCATTCTCTAACGCGGAACCGTACACGCACACCACAACCTAAAGGGGGTGTAATCTATGGCTTATAGTAGATTAAACCTAAAAAAAGGAGATGTTCTTGAGGCGGAACACATCGAGCATATTGAAGATGGCATCGTTGAAAGTATGGGTAATCCACCCGACTATGTTATCACAGAAGCAAAAAGCGTGATTGATAGAATTATAGCCGCACAGGGTAACAGAACATTTACATTTGCGGCTATAACGGATATGCACTATGGTTACAATGACGGTAGCGGCAAATATCTTGATGGAATCAAACACGCTTGTCAAGCACTTAAATATATTGATAGCCGCGTCAAACTTGATGCTGTTGCGGTGCTTGGTGACTATGCGGACGGTTACCCTGCTGATGATAGAAACGGAGCTCTTAGCGATTTCAAAGATATTAACAACTTTTTGAATGATTTGCGTTTTGCTCCCAATATGCGACTGCAAGGCAACCACGATTATTATGCCGATAATTTCCCTATTACGCACAGACTTATTCAAGCATATAGCGATAATGTTGTGTGGGGTGATAAAATCGGTGGGTATTATTACAAGGATTTTGAAGATTACAAGTTAAGAGTGATCTGTCCCAATACCGTAGAGAACGGCAATGCGAATCTTTATTGTTCTACTGAACAATACCGATGGTTTATAAATTCTCTTGATCTTTCGTCAAAAGAAGATGTGGAAAATTGGCAAATTCTTATTTTGTCACACCACCCTATTGATTGGTATGATACTGCAGAAGTATATGCTTTCGCTAATATAGTTGATGCATACGAGAAAGGTGTGAGTTGGATTGGCGGCGGTTTGGAATGCAATTTCGCAGGGAAAAACTCTGCTAAATTGATTGGTAACATTCACGGACATATTCACAACCTTTTAACAGCTTATATCAATAAGGGGAATATCAACGTTACCATTGACCCTACAAAAGTATGGAGAATGGCAACACCTGACGCGGGCATAAACAGAGCGAACCAATACGGGGGTGCGTGGGCTGATAAGGCAACTTATAACAAAACCAAAAACACAGGTAAAGATACCGCTTTTGTGGTTTATTGCATTGACCTTGAAACCAATACAATCAATGCCGTTTGTTATGGTGCAGGTTATGATAGAAATTTAAATTATATTACAGGTGAAATCACTGAAACACCTAATGAACCTGAAACAGATGAACCCGAAATCCCTGATACACCTGATGAACCTGATGAACCCGAAGAAATTGTAAACCTTCTTGATACTATCGGTTACGCAGACAAAACTCGTTTAAGTTCTTCAAGTGGTACAGAAAAGACAGAAGAAGGTCACGTGACAACGGGTTATCTTGATGTTAGTGATGTTGTAGTTGGAGACAAGTTCTACTTTAAAGGCATCGACTTTAGACAAGGAACATATCCAAATCAGGGCGTGTATGCGGCATTTTACGCAGATAAAAGTTTCAAAACAGCGGGATATATTAACACCGCACGCATTCAACAGTTTCAATATGAGGTCGACGCTTCGACGGGTGACTTAACACTAACTTGTGACCTAAGACAAACTGATAGTGCTTTCGCACCATATTTGAGATTTTCGGGTCTTGGCACAGGCGCAAATGCAATCATAACGAAAAACCAACCTATTTAACGAGGTGACAAATGATAAACGCATTACATTTACTATGGATTGTGCCGTTATCGTTTATGCTCGGATATTTCACCGCAGCATTGATGGTGGCGGCGAAGGATAAATGAAGAAAGTGAGAAACATATGAAAATCACGACATTTAACAATATGAAAGGCTTGATCCACGGTAATGATCCGATGCGAATCGGCTGTGATCGCGGCGGTGTTTTAAAGATCGGGAATACCGAAATAAAAATACCTGCGGGAGCCGAGGCGATTATGCCTATTGTGTGCAATGGTTGTACCGGTAGCTTTGGAGCGACCTTTACAGATGAAAGCGGAAAAGTTTACACGTTGGAGAAGGTCACGCTTATGGCCGGTCGAATTACCCCGCCGCATCAATCGGCCGTTGAATTTATGGGATTAAACTGCCGTCTTGATGAAGCCGAGAAGGAGTGCGAGGAACTGCGAGAAGAGATCCGTCAACTCCGCAACATCTTTGACACCAATTCGCTTAACTTTTTAATCAATTAAGGAGAAAGAACCAATGAAAAGAATTTTTGCTTTTGTGATATGCGCTGTCCTGTTGCTCTGCGCATTTCCCGTTGTCGCCATTGCCGAGGGTGAAGCCCCCGAAATTGTCGTGCAAGAACCTACTCTCACGGATGAGATCGTCGGGTACATCAAAGAGCACCTTGAAGAAATCTCGGTTATTATCACGCTTCTTCTTACCGCCTTTTACAACAAGATCAAGCACAAGACCCTAAACAAGTCTATCGGCACAGTCAATAATAATGCAGTAACCGTTGCCGAGAACAGCCAATCTGCCATCAGTCAGGCTCTTGCAAAGATGGAAGATGTGACGTCTGCGTTAACCGGATATCAGGTGGAATTTGAAAAAATGCTCACGGAATTCCGGGTAAACGCCGCAGAGAAACAAACGCTTGAGGAATTGATTGCCGGGTATAAAACGGTAATTGAAAAATTGCTTACAGAATGCCGGGCGAGCTCCGAGGAAAAGCAGAAGCTTGAACAGACACTTTCCGAGGTTCACGCTCACTTGAAAACGGCCAAGCTCGCAAACGTTGAGCTTGCAAACGAGGTAGCAGAACTCCTTGTTCTTGCTAACATTCCCAACGCCAAGAAGGAAGAGCTTTATGCTCGACACCGCGCCGCTGTCGGTGCTATTGCCGAAGCAGAAAAAACGGAGGCGATTACCAATGACGGACAAGAAGCGGAATAGGATTTATCGTCTGTTCAAATGGGGAGGGGTGCTGATCTCTTGCCTCTTCCCCGTTTGGGCGATCTGCGAAAAGTTTCCCATTTGGAAAACGGTTCACGGCACAGGCCGCTCGATTGGAGTCGGTGCAATTCTGATCCTCATTGTGGTGGCGATGATCTTCAGGAAGTCGGTGTTTCGATTTTTTGAAGAGAGACTCAAACTCAACCACGCCCCTCCTCTTCTCGGTTGGATTGTGGGTCTGATCATATGCTACGTGCTGATATTTATCAGTAACTTTTTGAAAGACCTGACCACGGTATTTTGGATGGGCTTAATCGGCTGTGGCATTGGTACTATGATGACCGGCATCGGAGAGAATTTCTTCGGAAAGAAAGAGGCAAAGAATGAATGATTTAGATAGAACGACGGATAGTGGATTGGAGAAGATTCGCGCCGAAAAAAAGAAATGGACAGACCGCCAAAAGGAGTACAACATTTCATCCAAGAATCTTGTACAAATCATAGGCTCAAACCTCACGCTGTTCGTGTGCCTACTGCTCCCCTTCCTGCTGATCGGTTTCATTTGGACAGACTTTGGAGCTCCCGTACTCGATATAAGACTTATGTCGGACGGTATCGTTACGGTGGCTATGTTTGTCATCGGAGAGATCTTGATGATACAAATCGGCACAACGGGAGGAAAGCTTGACGAAGAGTATGTAAATGCTCGTAAGGAGTTTGATAGGCTTGTAAAAGCGGCACACGATGCAGGCACGATGTTTATGTCTGTGTTCTGTGAGTGGCAGATTGACAACGAGATAAAGCAGGCTACGGCAACTCGTCTCCGATATCTCCGTCTTACAAAAGAAGAATGGAACAAGGTCAAGGATATGCCGTACCACCGCCTCATTCAAAAGTTTGGCTTTAAGAAGGCTGAAAAGATTATGGAATTGAATCGCCTTGAGCCTGTGGAACTCAACGAGTCTATTCTTCTGTTCAACAATGCAGACGCGCTTTCTCGTGGCGGTGTTCCGTTATCGGGAGAAGAATTCATTTACAAGAAAACACACTCGGTAGGAATGTACACCAAGGCTGTATTTGCCGCATTGATCACCGTATCCGTGGCAATCACGTTGACATCTGATATCAGCTTTTCAAGAGTAATGTATACGGCGTTCAAGCTCATTGTTCTTCTCTACCGTATGGCGCAGGGATACGACATTGGCGCAAAGGCTTACAACACCGTTGAGGTAAAGCAGTTGCAAGCGAAGAACAACTATATCCAACAGTACCTAAAGTTTATCGAGAACAAGATCTATCTTAAGCTCGGAAACAAGTACGGAGATATTGAGTGCTATCTTTCTGAAGAAGATAAATTGAATAATGAAAGGGACATTCCGTAAGGGGTGCCCTTTTTGTTATAGATAATACATAAAGGAGTGGTATAAATGAATGAAAAGGCAAAAGATGTAGTAAAGAAAGCCGCGCAAAGATTCTTGCAGTCAAGCATCGCCTATCTTGTTGCCGCGTTCAGTACGCAGATAGCGGGGGTTGATGTGTTTGACCTTCACGCGCTAAAGAGCGTTGCCGGGAGCTTAATTATCGGTGCTTTTGCGGCAGGGTTGTCCGCTTCGTGGAATGGGGTGATACAGCCTGTGCTCGATAAGATGAAAGGGGGTGTGTAGATGAAGGTGTTTATAGGAGTCGGCCACGGTGGGAGCGATCCCGGCGCGGTGGCGAACGACGTTAAGGAAAAGGAGCTGAATTTAGATATTGCAAAGGCTTGTCGTGACGTTCTTAAGAGCTACGGCGTTTCTGTGAAAATGAGCCGCACAAAAGACGAGAACGACGCGGTGAGCGAGGAAATCAAAGAGTGCAATGCTTATTCTCCTGATCTCGCGGTAGATATTCACAATAACGCAGGCGGCGGTGATGGTGCGGAAGTCTACTACCACTACGGCGGCGGCACCGGTAAGGTCCTCGCAAATAATATCCTCGCGGAAATTGTGAAGATCGGACAGAACTCGCGCGGCGCGAAGATACGAAAGAACAGCAAAGGGAAAGACTATTACGGCTTTATCCGTCAAACGTCTTGCCCGGCGGTAATCGTTGAGTGCGCTTTTGTAGACAACGCCGGAGACCTCAAAATTCTGTCCTCTAAGGCGAAGCGAAAAAAGATGGGGCAAGCAATAGCCAAAGGCATCTTAACGACCTTGGGCGCAGAAATCTGAGGCGAGAGGGCATAATAAAAAGGCACCCCCACGTCGGGGGTGCTATTTTACTGCGTTTTTCGCTATTATCATAAATTGCAATTTGGTGGACCAAGATGTAATTTATGCTAATCAAATATCGTGAAAATAAATAGCTAAATTTCCTTTAGCCTTTTCGAATACTATCTTCTCTATTATAGTGCGGAGGGCTTCATTTTTTGCCGCCTCGGTGATATCATCCCTTTCGATCAGCTCAACAGTACACATAACCTTTTCTGCAAAAGCATCTACGTCGATCTCTGTTATGGTTTCTCTGTCGCGCTTTTTTATCAGGTCTGCTATTCTTGCTGTGATATCCTTTTTGTTTTGAGCATACTGTTCGATTGTGTCTATTTCCGCGAGGTATGCTTCCCTTGCTCTTTCGAGTCTGCGTTCTTCGACTGCAATAAGCTTGTCATAATCAACTGCGGTCGGATCAGCTTTTTTCGGTGTTCTTGGGACGAGGGTAAATTGCTTTTCTTCTGCGGCCTCTCTCAACGCTTCCATAAATACCGCCTCTATTTTAGGAAGGGTGACGCCGTGTGATGTGTGGCAAGATCCTCTTGCATAATTACAGCATTGTAAGCAACGCACCTTTGCTTTACCACTCATTCCATTGATCGCAAGCGTACCGCCGCAGGCACTACACCGAACAAGGCCCTTGAGTATATAGTCAACAGGTTGTTCCTTCCGGGCGAATTTAGGATATGCCTTCTTTTGAGCATCAAGCATTCCTTGCACCTTATCCCACAGTTCCATAGAGATAAGCGGTTCGTGATCACTATCAATGACCATAATATTATCGTTATCGAAATCTCGTTTGCTTACGGCTCTTACACCATCACGACTCCAACGTATTTTCCCTATGTAGCAAGGGTTACGTAGAATATAATCAATCCACCTGTTCTCAGGCATATTGCCTTGTCTTGTGCGAACACCACGTTCTCCAAGGGATATTGCGATTACACGCTGTTTTTCGCCGTTCGCGTAACGTTCAAATATCTCTCTGACTATGTTTGCGGTCCCGCCTTCTTCATCAGGATAATATTTTCTATCCTTCATTATATATCCAAATGGAGGTGGAACAACAGGCTCTCCACGTGAAACCTTTTCGGTCATACCTCTTTTTACTTCTTCTGCGAGGTTGACAGAATAAAATTCATCCATCCATTCAATTACTCTCTCAATGAGTGAGCCGAAAGGTCCATCGGGAATGGTCTGTGAAACGGATACTACGGATACGCCAAACCTTTTGAGAAGATTCTTATATACCAAGCTCTCCTCTTGATTTCGGGCAAATCTCGAAAACTTCCACACATAGATCACCTCAAACGGATGTGTCTTTTCTTTTGCTATTGCGATCATTCGTTTGAAATCGTCTCTCTTTTTTACGCTTCTTCCCGATATACCATCGTCATAAAAGACGTACTCGTCGGGAATCGTTACACCGTCTCTTGCGGCGTGCTCGCGAATCTTCTTTAACTGCGAGTCCGGGCTATATTCGTCCTGTCTCTCGTCGGATACACGGATATATGCCGCGCCGATTTTCAATAGATCAGTTTCGTGTAATTTATGATATTCCACTGTGTGCTCCTTTCCATAGTAAAGTCAATGCGAATATTCCAAACGCTGTTACAATGATGAATATATATATCCATTTTTCGCTTAACTTTTTTGATATCTTTTCAATTGTTAGTATAAAGCCGATAAATAGGTTAAATAGTGCGACGCCGCCGAAGAGGTACAATATTATGCCCCAAAGCCAAGAACCATAAGTTTTATCAAGTTGCGTCAGGGCTTGGAGGATTTCTTCCCCGGCGAATACTATACCGATCAAAATACATAGTATAATCGGCACACCAATCAATAAAAGCCACGGCAACATACCATAGTAAAGTTCTTTTAGACGTTCAAATAGTTTCTTCATTCTGCATCACCCGTTTTGCTTCTGTTTGATGTAGTGGTTATGTAAGAAGATAATCTCGTCCTTCAGATCGTCAACCTTATCTCTGAGAGTGTCCACTTTGTCTTTGAGAGCGCCATTCTCTATGAGAAGAGCATCACGCTCGGCTTTGATGGAAGCGAGCGCCGTTTGTAAATACACAAAGCTTTTATCCCCGGTGTAAAATATTTCCCAAAGCTCAACGCCGAGAACTTTACACAATTCCTCTAATGTGCTAACTCGCGGGGAATCCTTTTCTGGATTTTCCGGATGAAGAATGCGAGTGATTGTATCAATGGAAACACCACTTTCTTCCGACCACTTTTTGGTTGTGATATTTTTTTCTTTTCTTAATTCTTCGAGTCTATCACGATACATAATGTAAAAAATCCTTTCTATACGCGAATTTCCGTATCGGTTACGCAAATTTGCCTATTTAAACCGTAAATTTGCCGAATGAAACCGCAAATTTGAGTATTGAATTTTGGGTATCAATCGATATATAATTTTGACAATATACCGATGATACGGCAATTCTTGTTTTTCTCGTATTGACGGTTTATTTGGCGTGTTTTATAATAAAATCAGAACATACGTTCTTATTTGTACATAGGAGAAAGGGGTTTTAAGGTATGACACAAAATGAAAAAGAATTGATCGAGATAATTCACAATAGTAACGATCCCGAAAAAGTTGCTAACTATATGCTTAGTCTTTTTTTAGACTATTTGCGTACACACGCCCCATCTCAAGAAACACCTGCTGCTGTTCTTCAGGAATCTGTCTGAACAAATCAAGTAATACTATTTCTCCCTCGGTTAGTTTTGGCTCCCCGGGGGACTGTTGTTCTTGTGAATCATCTTTCCATCCCATAAGATACGCGGGTGTTGTATCCAACGCTTTCGCGAGGAGTGCTATTTTATCTCTTTTCATATTGGCGATCATACCTGTTTCCCATTTGCGAACCGTGCTTTTTCCAACACCAACAACGGTAGCTACCTGCTCTAATGTCAGACCTTTAGCCTGTCTCAACGCTTTAATTCTTCTCGCCATATCTCCACTTGCCATATATTTCACCTCCTATTCGTCTACATTATAACACAAAAGTGTCTTTTGTGCAACCTTTTTAGCAAAAATTCAAAAAAAGTTTCCAAAAAGACAAAAAAACTATTGACAAATGGATTTTGATGTGTTATCATAAAAGTGTCCTTTACGACACAAAACGAATTACAGAAAGAAGGAGGATAGCATATGGACAAAGCATTACTCGAATACGAAATGAAGAAAAAGGGTGTTACCATTGAAGAAATGTGTAAAATTATTGGAATTTCCCGCTCTGCATTTTATAGAAAGTGTAATGGAACATCCGAATTTACTCAGAGCGAGATTCAAACCATCGTAGACTACTTAAAACTCGAATCTCCTATGGGTATTTTTTTTGCCTAAAAAGTGTCCTGTACGACACAAATAAATTATCAGGAGGAACAAAATGAGTACTATCAATAAACTCAATTACAAGATCAATGAGCTGCAAAGCTTTGCGGCAAGTGCAAACTTTGAAGTAAAAATCAGCTCGACCCAATACCCCATTTCCGTGAAATTCTATGAGAAACAAGTCGACTTGTTCTCCGAAGATGTTACCGATGCCGCACCGACGATTTGTTTTGTATTAAATGATGAAATGAGCATCGTCACGTCTGATAACTTCAAAACCAACGAAGCAGTATTCAACAAGATGAAGAAGCTATCGAAAGATATCGACATTCTGTATTTACGCACTTTCCGCGAAAAGGTTGGAGAGTTCCTTGGTTCGCTTAAGCAGGATGATTTGGAAGATCCTCTATCCATCAAGCGCTACATCGAAGTTATTATGCGCGAGCTGATTGATCTGAGCTAACATTCACAAGGTCAAGTGAACCGGCATAATATAAAGCATAATGATTTATCGGAGGGAAATATGGCAATCGGAAAACAGAAACTTACATATAGTTTTTTTGTTGGTGGAAAGCCTGTTGATAAAATCACTCCTGAACAGCGCGAAAAAATGGCGCGACGGATAGGTGAGGCTATGTCAATCTATTACACCGCGCACCCGGACGAATATCAGAAGATCGCGTCCAAAAAACTCAATAAAAAATAAGGAGTACATAAGATGAAATATCTGATTAAAAAACTGAAGGAATGGTTTGTGTGGTTCTTCTGCCGCAGTGTAGATAAGGCAATCAACAGCGGTGCCACCTATGAAGAAGTGGAACAGATCGTACAAGCGGAGGTAGCAAAATTATGAAACATATTCGCATTAAGAAGCTCGCTCTTGAGAATTTCAAGTGCCACAAGAGCCTTGTGCTCGATTTTGGAGGCAGTAGCGCTTCCATTTACGGCGACAACGCAACCGGCAAGACAAGTATTTATGACGCTTTGAC
Source organism: Bacteroidaceae bacterium (assembly GCA_017546505.1). GTDB lineage: Bacteria > Bacteroidota > Bacteroidia > Bacteroidales > Bacteroidaceae > HGM04593. Next base: position 20,772 of record JAFYWV010000084.1, on the reverse strand, counting down.
GTGGTTGCTTTTCGGTAAGGATAGCAAAGGCAACGGCGAGAAGAATATCGAAATTAAGCCGCTCAATGAGTTTGGCGATGTTCGGGACCATTTGGCTGAGACTGCGGTTGAGGCTGTATTGCTTGTGGACGGTGAGGAAATCACCCTGCGCCGCACTCAAAAAGAGGTATGGAGCACAAAGCGCGGAAGCACAGAGCCCACATACGACGGCAACACGAGCGAGTATTACATAGACGGCGTACCTTGCAAGAAGTTCGTTTTCTCCGAAAAGATTGACGCGCTCATTGACGAGGACACGTTCAGACTGCTCACGAGTGTATCACACTTTGCCGACGGTATCTCTTGGCAGGAACGTCGCGGGGTATTGTTCCGTGTGGCGGGCGTTATGGACGACGCGCAGATTATGGCAACCGACGAGCGATTCATTCCCCTGCTCGAGAGTATGGGTAAGCTTTCTATTGACGACTATAAAAAGAAGCTTGCCGCCGAGAAGCGCGGATTCGTTGGTGCAAAAACCGAGATCCCCGCGCGTATCAGCGAATGTCAAAAGACCATTGAGGACGTTGAGGCACTTGATTTTCCCTCTGCAAGAAACAAGCTTTCGGAGCTTCAGGCTGAAAAGGAGCGTATTGACGCGCAGATCGTTTCCATTGAGAACAACAACGCCATTGAGACGAAGAAGATCGAGATCCGCGAGGCAAGATTGAAGCTTTCGCAACTTGAAGCCGAAAACGAAGCACACCGGGCAAGTCAAAAAACAAGTACCGTCAGCATCGTTAAATTGAAATCCGATCTTATCACTGCAAACGGTACTCTTGCAAGAAAAAAATCGGGACTCAAGAACGATATGGATTTGCTTAACAGATATGAGCAAGGCATTGTAGATTCGAGAAACGCGTGGATTGCTTTGAGCCGCGAGACGTTCACCGACAAGGAATGTCCTACCTGCGGCCAACCACTCCCCGCAGAACAGCAGAAGAAGGCGCAGGAAGCCTTTGAATCGGCAAAGAGGGACAAGCTCACATATATCGAAGCGCAAGCCAATGAGTACAAAAATAACAAGGCTGTGACCGAGACGCGTATTGAGGCGACAAAGAAAGAGCTCGAAGCCTTGGACGATACTATCGCATATATTGAGAGCGATATTATGAAAGCGGAGAGCGAAAAGGTTGAAATACACGACCTTGCAGACTACGCCCAAAGAAAAGCGCTTATCGACGATGAAATCGACGTCCTGAACGGAGAGCTTCACGACCTTTCACAATCTGTATTTGATATTAAGGAAGGTTTGCAGAAGGAGAGAGCCGCAATCGTATTGGAGATCCAATATCAGAACGCCATCCTCAGCAAGGAGTCTTTGCTTGAATATTCTCGCAAGCGTGTTGAGGAACTGCAAGAGGACGCCAAAAACGCCGCCGCCTGCCTTGACGCTATCGAGCGTATCCTGTTCCTGATTGAAGAATACACGCGCTATAAGACGCAGTTTGTAGAGAACAGCATCAACAGTCTGTTCCGCATTGCACGTTTCCGTCTGTTCCGCGAGCAGGCAAACGGCGGTATTGAGGACCGTTGCGACGTCGTTTATGAGGGCGTACCTTACATCAATATCAACAACGGCGCAAAGATCAACGTAGGCGTTGATATTATCAATACTCTTTCCAAAGCATACGGTGTTACGGTGCCGTTATTCGTAGACAACGCAGAGAGCGTTACCAAGCTTGAACAGTCGGAAGGTCAGATCATTCGACTTGTAGTATCAGAAAACGATAAGGAGTTGAAAGTACGTTATGAAGATTAAAGATAGAGCAAAACCGAAGGTGCCGCCGGTAGAGCCGGGCGTTTATATGGCAGTTTGTATTGGCGTGGTTGATCTTGGTGAGCAGTATTCGGAAATGTACAAAAGTTATTCCAACAAGGTCAAGTTCATTTGGGCTTTGCCGAGCGAGACAATCGAGATCGAAGGCAAAATGGAAGAACGACAATTAAGCAAAGAGTTCTCTGTTGCAACAAAGAAAAACAGTAAGCTGAGGACATTCCTCGGTGGTTGGAACAGCAAGAACTATTCCGACGAGGATTTTATGGAGCTTGATTTGTTTGATCAGCTCGGAAAGGCTTGTCAGCTGAATGTGGTACTGAATGATACCGGCGAATATGCCAACGTAGATAGCGTAATGCCGATTCCGAAGGGCTTCCCTGCCCCTGTATCAAAAACAGAAATGTTCACTTGGGATATGGACGATTGGAACGATGCCGTTTTTGAAAAACTGCCTGCTTGGACTCAGGAACAGATCAAGAAATCTACGCAGTATCAGAAATATCACGCACCCGAGACCACCATCGCGGTAAACACGGACACCGGGGAGGTGTGTCCTATATGAAGTTTGAATCCTTAGCATCTTCCTCCCACGGCAACGCCTATGTTGTGAGTGATCGCGATACCCGCATTCTCCTTGAGTGCGGGGTACCGTACAAACAATTACAGAAGCTCGCGGGCTTTTCCCTATCCGAGTTTAAGGCTTGTCTTGTAAGTCACGAGCACAAGGACCACGCCAAGAGCGTTGATGATCTTCTTCGACGCGGTATGGATGTTTATATGAGCCCCGGCACGTCAGAGGCGTTGGGATATGCAGATTTAGCAAAGTTGATAGAGCATATGGAGCAATTCAACATCGGCAGTTTTGACATTGTTCCCTTCACCACCTTTCACGACGCAGCAGAACCGCTCGGATTTCTTATCAAGAGCCGCGTGGACGGTGACGTGCTCGCCTTTGCGACTGACACGGTAAACCTGCGGTATAAGTTTCCGGGGCTTAACATTCTCGCTATTGAAGCGAACTATGACAAGACGGTGCTTGAACGCTGTGAGAAGCTCCCCGAAAAGGTGCGACACCGTATTACCAATGCGCATATGGAAATTGATACCTTATGCGACTACCTCTCTACCCTTGATCTCTCCGAGTGCAGAGAGATACACCTATTGCACCTATCAGACGCAACGAGCCGCGAGGCTGAATTTATAGCAAAGGTGGCACGAAAGGTGCCGAGAGGTATTAAGATAAAGGCCTGCGGAAAGTGAGGTGGAATATATGGCTGAAGCCGAGTGGATAAAACTATACCTGAAAACATTTCGCACAAGCCGAAAGATCAGCGCGATAGAGCGAATGAAGAACGGCGACACGATCATTGTTATTTGGCTAAAGCTTCTCTGCCTTGCAGGAGAAATAAACGACGATGGCGCGGTTTACATCACTCCACAAATGCCTTTTGATTCTGTTTCTCTCTCTGACGAGCTGAGAAAGCCCCGGGCCGTAGTGGATACGGCTATCAAGGTATTTCAGGATCTCGATATGATTATCAAAGACGACGCCGGATTTATTCAGGTTATCAATTGGGAGACATATCAAAATGTAGAAGGCCTTGAAAAAATTCGCAAGCAAACGCGTGAAAGGGTTGCAAGATGCAGAGCTAACAAAAGTAACGCCGATGTAACGCATTGTAACGATATAGAAGAAGAAGGAGAAGAAGATACAGAATTTCATTCATTCAATCGTTCTATAGCGCGCGAGGAAAAAGAGCGTATTCAGCGGGAGTTGATGTACGGTGAACTTGGCGGCGGTGTCGTTATGTTGAGTGATGCCGAGAGGGATTACCTTTTGGACGAGCTGTCTTTGGACGAATTTAATTACTATGTCGGCGTTGTTCGTGACTGCGAAAAGAACGGACAGAAGTACAAGAAAAAGACCCACTTTCAGGCCATCTTGGATATGGCTAAGAAGGATCGGAAAATTAAAAAGTGAGGTTAAACCATATGGAAGAATACAAAGAGAAACCGCATACGCCTTGGAGAGACGAGTTGAACCCGAACTACACGGCGATAAAAAAGCTGTATGATTACTGCATCAAGATCGGTATAAAGGCCAAGTTGAGAAGATTTTGGGACGGTTACACCATACGATTTCCAAATAGTGGCGATTTTGTTCAGCACAAAGGCTCTTATGGTAGCGATGCAAATTGTGTCGAGCCTTTGGTTGGTTGCAGACTTGATTACCACGCCGTATCACTTAAACAAGCTAAATCGTTAGTAAAATACCACAAAGATCGTTTGAACAGGAGGGGAAACCGATGAAAAAGCAGATTGAGGAAATGGCGACGGTGTTGCAGAACGCCATAAATGTAAAAAAAGGTTATATTTCTATGAGAGGTTTAGCAGAAGCCCTTTACAACGCAGGCTACCGAAAGCAAGAGTGGATAAGCGTTGAGGAGATGTTGCCTGAAGATTCTATGACGGTTATAACTTTCAACATGAGTGGTGAGGTCGATGCGGATTATTACGCAGCTTATAGTTTGGGATTTACCGATAAAACCGTCACCCATTGGATGCCGCTTCCCGAACCACCGAAGAAAGGCGGTGCGGAATGAGCAGACAACACCATTATGTAAAAATTCTGCCTAAATACTTTATGGATGTTGATAGCGGAATAAAGACGTTTGAAATTCGCTTCAATGACCGTGGCTATAAAGTCGGTGATATTCTCCATTTGCAAGAATACTGCGGTGGTGAATACACAGGCAGAACAATCGAAAAAGAAATTTGCTATATGATAGATAGCCCTGAATACTGCAAAGAAGGCTTTGTTGTGCTTGGTTTGAAAGGCGGTGAGTGATATGACCGACAATGAACCTACAAAATCGTTGAAAATCGTAGGAGCCAACGGTAACCGGCGCAAAAACGATTATTATCCAACGCCGCCGGAATGTACTGTTGCATTGCTCGACTTTTTGGAAAAACACCATTTGATAACGCGCGATACCAAGATATGGGAGCCTGCTTGCGGCACGAATGCTATGGTTGACGTGATGAAGAAGAGAGGATACCACGTTATAGGAACAGATCTTATATACGATCAGGATTATCTCACAACAGAAATGAGCGAGGAGCAGTATGATTGGATCATTACCAACCCGCCATTTTGTCTCGCGCAAGAATTTATTGTAACCTCCGCAAAAAGAAATAAGCCTTTTGCCCTGCTACTAAAATCGCAGTATTGGCACTCGTCAAAAAGGCTAAATATCTTTCAGGATCTTAAACCGGCGTTCGTGTTGCCATTGACGTGGCGACCGGATTTCACAGGTCAAGGGGGCTCTTTGCTCGATATGATTTGGTGTGTTTGGCTCGGGCATTCTCCTGTTACATATTATCTACCGCTTGAAAAACCTAAGCTTCCATAGAAAGAAAGGTGATAAAATGTCGCAATATGTCTCCAAGTATGTTGTGTGTCCTTTCTACCGAAAGCATAGTGACAACAGGATATGCTGTGAGGGGACGGACGATAGCACCACAATAAATTTAGTGTTTGAGGACACAAAGCGGCTTAAGGAGTACACTAATTGCTTTTGCAACGATATCAAGTGTCATAAAAGCTGTATGGTGTATCAGATGCTAAATCAAAAATATCCGGATACATAACTTAGGGGGAGTCATAGGCTCCCTCTTTTGTAGGGGGTATGTTTAGAACGAACAAACACTTGTATTATAATGTTTTTAGAAATTGCGAAAGGAGCTAAACCTGTGTGGATTGGAACGCAGTTAGAGAAGAATATATCGCAGACGAGTCTTCTTCATACAGGAAGCTCGCAAAAAAATATGACGTAAGCGTGACCGCCATATACAACCGCGCAAAAGCGGAGGATTGGCAGGGACAGCGTAAACAGTTAAAAGACAAGACTGTTACAAAAAGCATTGAAAAAATTTCCGACAAGAAGGCAAATCAAGCGGCAAAGTATAACGATATGGTTTATACTATGACAGCCAAGCTGACAGCGGCCATCAACGCCGTCGACCCGAAAGACACAACGGCAGTCAGACGGTTGACCGCTTCCCTTTGCGATCTGCGGGAGCTTCTTGGTATCAAGTCTGAGGCCGATAGCAGAGAGCAGGAGGCACGTATTGCCAACCTTCGTAGGCAGGCCGACAAGGAAGATGATACCGTGAATGAGATTGAGATCGTATTTGCGGCAGGACCGGAGGAATGGAATGGGTAGGAGGCAACTTGTATTACAAGCACCGAACGAGAGACAGAAGCTGTTCCTTGCCTCACACGCGAAGCATATAGGCTATGGCGGCGCACGTGGCGGCGGCAAGTCGTGGGCGGTGCGTGACAAGGCAAAGCGGCTTTGTTTGAATTTTGGTGGTATTAAGGTGCTTATTGTACGCCGTACATATCCGGAGCTTGTAAATAACCATATCAATCAGCTACGAGACGAGCTGAACGGCATAGCAAAGTACAATAAGTCAGAGAAGATATTTACTTTCCCGAACGGTAGCACGATCAAATTCGGCTATTGTAACAACGACAAGGACCTTGACCAATATCAGGGTGCAGAGTATGACGTTATCTTCCTTGACGAGGCTACACAGCTTCAAGAAATGTGGATCAAGAAGATCACAGCCTGCGTGCGTGGTGTCAACAGCTTTCCAAAGCGCATCTATTACACCTGCAACCCCGGCGGCGTATCACACGGATATATTAAGCGCCTATTCATTGATAAGCAATACGAGAGTGGCGAGGTTCCAACAGACTACGAGTTTATTCAGGCTCTTGTAACTGACAATAAGGCTCTTATGGAGAGTCAGCCCGACTATATCAAACAGTTGGAAGCATTGCCGCCAAAACTGCGCGAGGCGTGGTTATATGGGCGGTGGGATATATTCGAGGGGCAATTCTTTGAGGATTTCAGACTAACACCCGACATAGATCTATGCGCAAAGGCTGGTATAACGGTAGAGGAAGCGTTAGAACAGCGCAGATTCACACACGTTATTGAGCCGTTTGAACCGCCGCGAGGGTGGAATATAATGCGCTCTTATGACTTTGGATATAATAAGCCCTTTTCTCTTGGGTATTGGGCGGTGGACTATGACGGCGTTCTATATCGCATTATGGAAATGTACGGATGCACACAGACCCCCGACGAGGGTGTTAAGTGGAGCCCTGACGAACAATTCCGGAGAATATGCGAGTTTGAGCGCGAACACCCTTGGTTGAAGAACCGCAAGATCGTGGACAGCGTGGCCGACCCTGCAATATGGGATAGCTCACGAGGAGAGAGTATAGCAGAGACCGCTATGAAGTATGGCATATACTTCTCCCCGGGCGACAATGAGCGCATACCGGGATGGATGCAGGTACACTATCGCTTTCAATTCGATGATAACGGCTATCCGCGTATGTACTTCTTCAACAACTGCAAGGCGGCAATACGCACGATCCCGCTTATGATGTACTCGGAAACGAAGCCCGAGGACCTTGACACAAAGCTCGAGGACCACTGTCCCGACGAGATACGGTATATGTGTATGTCAAGACCTATTCAACCAATCGTTCACAAGGCACCAAGGACTATCATATCCGACCCACTCAATCAGTTTACAGATACACAGCGATATTAGAGAGGAGAACCCTATGGAAATCGAACAGAGACCCGAAGCAATGGGCGCGGCCGTCGCACAACCCGCACAAGCTCCTATGCAGGCAGTTATCGGTTCCGATCAGGTAAAGAAGTTTACAAGTATTTTGCAGGAGTACAAGACCGGAAAGGCGCGCACAGAACAGCGCATTATCGCCTCCGAGGATTGGTGGAAGCTCCGCAATACTCAACAGGAACAGAAAGAAACCAATATTGGCAAAGACGGTAGCTATACGAGTGTTTCCGGTTGGCTTCATAACGTTTTGGTAAGTAAGCACGCCGACGCTATGGACGCATACCCCGAACCGAATATTCTACCGCGTGAAGAAGGAGACAGGGGCGAGGCGCGTATGCTATCCGCTATTATCCCTTGTGTGCTTGAACAGAACCACTTTGAAGATACATATTCCAACGCTATGTGGCAGAAGATTAAGACCGGCACAGGCGTTTATAAGGTTATTTGGGATAAGTCGAGGCTTAACGGCCTTGGTGATATTGCGGTAGAGTGTGTCAATCTCCTGAATATCTATTGGGAGCCGGGCATTACCGACATTCAAAAGAGCCGCTATTTCTTCCATACAGAGCTTCACGACAAGGACCTTTTGGAACAGAAATACCCCGAGCTTAAAGGAAAGCTCAAGGGCAAAGACTTCGTTAGCACTAAATTTCTGTATGACGATCACGTCAACGACGAGAACAAGGCCACGGTAATTGAAGTCTACTATCACAAGTATATGCAGGGGCGCAAGGTGCTCCACTATTGCAAATACGTAGGCGACACCGTGATATATGCTACCGAGAACGACACACAAAGACCTACTGAACAGCAGATTGATCCTGTTAGCGGTCAACCTTTGATGATTGAAACAGGACTATCGGCAGCAGAACGCGGCCTATATGACCACGGTATGTATCCGTATGTGTTTGATGCACTATTCCCTATTGAAGGTTCGCCCTGTGGTTACGGCTACGTTGATTTGTGCCGCAGTCCTCAAACAACGATTGATCTACTCAACTCGAGCTTTGTCAAGAACGCTATGGCGGGTTCAATTCCGCGTTATTTCGTTCGCGGTGACGGAACGGTGAAAGAGGAAGAATTCCTTGATCTTTCAAAGGCTATTGTTCACACCTCGGGTAATATAGATGAAAACGCAATCAGACTTATTCAGCATAATTCGCTTGACGGAAATTATATCAATGTGCTCGACCGCGTGATTCAGGAATTGCGCGAGACCTCGGGTAATACCGAGACAAGCACCGGCAATATCAGCTCCGGTGTAACAGCCGCTTCTGCTATTGCGGCATTGCAGGAAGCAAGCGGAAAGGGCTCCAAGGACAGCACACGCGCCGCGTACCGTAAGTACAGTCAGGTAGTGGAAATCAGTATCGAGCTTATCCGTCAGTTCTACGATATGCCTCGTAAGTTCCGCATAATCGGTCAGTATGGCGCAGAGCAATATATCAGCTACACCAACCAAGGTTTACAGCCTCAGTATCAAGGCAACGACTTCGGACAGGATATGGGATATAGACTTCCTGTATTCGATATTGCTGTTTCGGCACAGAAGAAGAACGTATATACCAAGATCTCGCAAAACGAGCTTGCAGTACAGTTCTTCCAAATGGGCTTCTTTAACCCGCAAATGACCGATCAGGCTCTTATGTGCCTTGATATGATGGAGTTTGACGGTAAGGACGGCATTATGCAGAAGGTATCGCAGAACGGTACGATGTATCAAAAGCTCCTTCAATATATGCAACTTGCTCTTGCCTTCGCACAGCAATACGATCCTGCGGCGGCAGAAAGCATTGCACAAGACGTGCTTATGATGACAGGCGGCGGTGCTCCCGCTCCGGGTGGTGCCGCACAGCTCACACAAAGCGATCATATTTCCGGCAACGGAAAGAATGAAACCACAAGGATGAAGAACGCAAGAAGCCGTTCAAGTCAGGCATCACAGCCGAGTTGATGGAGGTGTACAGATGATTGAAGCAGTATATCACAAGAAATACAATATGCTTACTGTAACAGGACACGCAAACAGCGGAGAGCCCGGACACGATCTCGTGTGCGCCTCCGCTTCCATCCTTGCCTATACTCTTGCCGTAAACGTTGAAACATTGGTAGAGTCAGGGCAAGCAAAATACCCTACTATCAAGCTTGAAGCGGGAGACGCAAAGGTGCGTTGTGATGCTGTTCGCAGATATAGTTCTGTTGTTCAGCTGATATTCAGTTCTATATGCGCAGGCTTCGCGCTTCTCGCGTCCAATTATCCCGATTATATCACGTATAAGGTGATGGGATAACAACAGTATATAAGCCTTCGGGCATTGTATAGGACTCGCCGTCCATAACGGCAGAATAATATCGGAGGATTGACTCAATGAATAACATTAAATTGCTTAATCTTCAGCTGTTCGCAGATGGCGACGGCGGTGGAGAGGGCGCAACATCGGGCGATAATGCGACTGTTGACGCCGGACAGAGACTGAGGGAATTGGGTGTTCCCGAAGATAAGATTCGCAAACGGGCGAAATACGCCGCCAAACCTGCCGAAAGCGCGGTACAGACCGAGCAGAAAGCAGAAAGCGCGACGGAAACCACAGAGAAGGCCGCCGCTTCTGATAACCCGACGGAAGAAACAAAGACCGCTACTACACCCGCTCGTATGAGTTGGGATGAGATTATGGCAGACCCCGAGTACAATAAGCAGATGCAAGCCACTGTGCAGTCTCGACTTAAGTCAGCAAAGGGCGCAGAAGAGGCGCTTGCCAAGGTTACTCCTGCTTTGGAGCTTCTTGCAAGAAAGTACAACCTTGACCCTGCCAACATTGATTATGAGGCACTTGCAAAGAAAGTGAGCGACGACGACGGCTACTATGAGGACAAGGCCCTTTCTATGGGCGTGTCCGTTGAAACCGCCAAGAAGATCGACCAACAGGAGCGAGACACGCAGAGACAGCAGAGAGAAGAAGCGCGAACCTTGCAGGAGCAGAAGATAAGAAATCACATTATCGGACTTGAACAGCAAGGCGAGGCATTAAAAAAGGTGTTCCCTAACTTCGATCTGCGCAAAGAGCTTCAAAACCCCGCGTTTGCCCGAATGACCTCTCCTAACGTAGGTATCAGCGTCGAAGATGCATATTATGCCGTACACAGAAATGAGATCCAAACAGCCGCTATGCAGGCAACAGCGCAAAAGACAGCGCAGAAAATCTCCAACTCAATTCAGGCAGGAGCAAGACGCCCCGACGAAGCAGGAGCCAACGGTCAGGCACCTTCCGTAACCACATTCGACTACAGCAAAGCGAGCCGCGAACAGCGAGAGGCTTTCAAGAAAGACCTTCGCGACAAATTGGCTCGTGGGGAGAAAGTGTATCCCGGAAGCAGATAACCGCATACAGTTCTCCCCGAAATCAACAAAATCTTATTTTCGGAAGGAGAAACACTTATGAAAACTATTTTTTACGCGCTTATGCGCCTCAATCTTCAGCTTTTTGCTGAGGCCGGTAATGTAGTAAACGCTACCGGCAATTATGTCAACGCTTACACCGGTGCTACCACAGAGTTTGACAATGTCAACACTATGAACGGCGAGCTTAAGACGTTCTACGATACTGAGCTTCTTGAAAACGCTCGCGTAGAGCTGTTCTATGCACAGTTCGCAAAGAAACAGACACTTCCCAAGAGACACGGCAAGACCGTTGAGTGGAGAAAGTGGAACACCTTTGCAAAGGCTACCAAGCTTCAAGAAGGTGTTATTCCTACCGGTCAAAAGTTCGGTATGAGCTACAAGACCGGCTCCATTGATCAGTACGGTACTTACGCCGCTGTTTCCGACACTCTCGAGCTTCGCGCTTATGACGACGTTATTCTCGGCGCAACCGAGGAAATGGGCGCATCTGCGGCAGAGACCCAAGAGACCCTTATCCGTGACGCGCTTCTCGTAAACACCAACGTACTTTACTGCGACAACATCACTCTCGCAGACGGTACGGTAGCAGGCACTCCTACATCGCCCGCCGCAATGGAAGCAAGCGCCACCGTAATGAGCTTGTTTACTCCCGATATGGTAGCAAAGGCTGTTACCATTATGAAGAAGAACCGCGTACCTACCATTAACGGTAAGTACTATGCCGTTATTCATCCCTCTGTTGCGTATGATCTCCGCAAGTCCAAGGAGTGGATCGAGGCTCACAAGTACGCAAAGCCTGATGAAATCTTCAACGGTGAGATTGGCGAGCTCCACAACTGCCGCTTCATTGAGAACGTATTCGCACCTATCCTTGGCGGCGACACCTACAAAAACAAGGCGGGCGGCGTAACCTACGCAACCTATATGTTCGGTAAAGACGCTTTCGGTATCATCGACCCCGAGGGCGGCGCGCTTGAAATGATCGTTAAGGACAAGTCGCAGGTCGGCGGTCCTCTCAATCAGTTCTCTACTATCGGCTATAAGTTCGAGACCAACGGTGCAACCATTCTTTACTCCGAGCGTACGCTCCGTATTATGAGCTGCTCGAGCTACAGCGCAACCGACGAAACCAACTAATCTTTTGTGGGGGTGGGGCTAACTCCCTGCCCCCTATTTTTTAAGGAGGAATAAAACTATGGCAACTACGAATAAAGCAGATAACCGCGTTGAATTGTTTGTACCTAAGGGCGCGGCAAACGACGAACCTAACCTTGTTATCGGTATTAACGGTGTAAACTACGTTCTGCCGCGAGGTAAAAAGTCTATGGTACCTGATTTCGTTAAGGCAGAGTACGACAGATCTGTTGCGGCGCAAGAAAAATATGACGCGACCGTAGACGAGCTTTTGGACGCGGCAAATAAACCTTTGCCCGGAGCGTCCACTTAAAAATGGGGGGCTTCACAGCTCCCCTTTCCAATAGGAGGAAAACACAATGACAATTCTTGAAGCTATCAGCCGTGTAGACGCTGTGAAGCCTAACAGCTACTCTCAAACAGAGAAAATCGCGTGGCTTTCCCGTATTGATGCGACTATCAAAAACGAGATCATTGACACTCACGAAGGCGCAGAGAATATTACGTTTAACGGTTATGACCTCGATACGGACACAAATACAGAGCTTCTTGTTCCCGCGCCTTACGACGAGGTATATATCCGTTATCTTGAAATGCATATTGACTATGCAAACAACGAGTACGGCAAATATAACAATAGTATGGTGATGTATAACGCGGCTTATGCGGCCTATGAGAAATACTATAACCGTACACATATGCCTCTGAGCAAAGGAAATCGGTTCATATTTTAACGAGAGGAGAGAGTAATGAAATATCCTATTTTATCGGAATTATCTACTTCAAGGGAAATGATAGAAAGATTTGGCGGGTATAATCATAATCTCCGCATTGGTGACGGCGAGTTTTACGAAATGACGAACCTGACCTCGGATGATTACCCTATACTCTCTCCAAGATCTAAAAGAGGCGTATATGCATCACCCGAAAACCCGCAGGGCCTGATCTCCAAAGATTCGCTTTGCTACGTGGACGGCTCGGATTTTGTTATCAATGAGTACAGAATTGATGCCAAACTTTCAACGGCGGCAAAGGATTGCCCGAAAACGCTTGTTTCGATGGGCGGTTACGTTATCATTATGCCCGACAAGGTATGGGTAAACACCACACCGAAATCGGACGGCAGCTATGAGTTTGATAACATTGAAGCCACTGTAACGACCAAGACAAGCACAACCTTTACACATTGCAAATTAGACGGAACGGACTACTCACAAGAAAATATCACGTATGGCACAACGGCACCGGAAGATCCCGAGAACCTTGATTATTGGATTGATATGTCGACCGTGCCTCACACTCTGAAACAGTATTCTGATAAGAGTGCTATGTGGGTAGCCGTAGCCACTACATATATAAAGATATCCGCAACCGGCATAGGCACTCCTTTTGCAGTCGGTGACGGTGTTAGAATTTCGGGCGTTGAGATTGACGAGCTTGCGGATCTCAACAACACGATGATAATTCAAGGGCGCGATGATAATTATATCATCGTTATCGGAATTATAGACCAAGTAAAGACGCAAGCGGCCGCTTCCCCTATCACTATTAAAAGACAGATGCCGAATATGGACTTTATCATAGAGTCGGAAAACCGCCTTTGGGGTTGCAGATACGGATTGTCTGTTGATGGCGAGTTTGTCAACGAGATATACGCGTCAAAGCTTGGAGATTTCAAAAATTGGTACAGCTTTGAGGGCATCAGCACAGACAGCTACGCGGCCTCTCTCGGTACCGACGGACAGTTTACAGGTGCTATTACGCATTTGGGATATCCTCTTTTCTTCAAGGAAACCTGTATGCATAAGGTATATGGCAACTACCCTGCAAACTATCATATACAGACAACCAACTGTCGCGGAGTTCAAAAAGGAAGCGAAAAGAGCCTTGCTATTGTAAACGAGGTATTGTATTACAAAGCGAGGTCAGCGATCTGCTCGTTTGATGGTTCTCTCCCTGCGGAGATATCTTCTGCGCTTGGCGATGTTCCATACGGGAAAGCCGTTGCCGGAACGATCGGCAATAAGTATTACGTCTCTATGCAGGATGCCAACGAGCAATATAACCTCTTTGTGTATGACACCTTAAAAGGAATGTGGCACAGAGAAGATAATACCCGCGCCGTAGAGTTTTGCAACTGCCGAGGCGAATTGTACTATATCGACTATGCAGATAATCAAATCAAGACCGTCAAAGGCACCGGAATCACAGACGCGTCTCCGGTGAAATGGGAAGCCGTAACCGGCGTGATCGGAACCGACTCTCCCGATAAAAAATACATATCGCGACTTGATGTAAGAATGAAGCTTACGCACGGAGCAAGAGTATATTTTTACGTTCAATATGACTCTACCGGGGAATGGGTACAGTTGTACGCTATGGACGGAATAACGCTAAAATCCTTCTCGGTCCCTATAAGACCGAAACGAAGCGACCACTTCCGACTGAAAATTGTAGGCGAGGGAGAGGCTAAAATATATTCCATCTGCAAAACCATTGAGCAAGGAAGTGATTTGTAATGGCACTTAACCTAAGATTACCGAATATCAACGGACTGAGCGAAAAGGAGCAGCTTGCCCAAATAAGAAGCTATCTCCACCAATTGGTAGGCGAGCTTGAATTTGCGTTTAGCACTTTGGGAACATCCTCCGATAGTATTGTTATTACCTCGCAACGCGGAAGCAGTTCTGAAAGCTCTGCAAATATGAGCGGTAGTGCAATGTTTTCCGTCCTTAAGCCTCTTATTATAAAATCCGCTGATATAGTGGAAGCATATTACGATAAGATAAGCAAAAAACTTGAGGGCGTATATGTAGCGCAGTCTGATTTCGGCACGTATACAGAGCAAACAGCGCAAAACATTGATGCAAATTCCAAATCAATAACGCAAAACTTTACGAGTATTCAAACGATAAGTACCGATGTGCAAGGCGCTTTTACAAACCTTCATACGCTTGACTCCAAAGTGAGCGGAGAGGTATCAGGCATCAAACAAAATATCGAGGATACCGCCAAGGGGCTCTCGGATAGTTTGAAGGACGCCACGAACAATTTATCTGAAAGTATATCCAGCGTTTCAAAGGATCTAACCGATCAAATTGCCGCTACTACCACGCGCTTGGAAGCCATTCTAACGGTTGACGCTTACACAAGATCAGGTGAGCTCTACATCAATGAAGAAGGATTGCCGGTGTACGGCTTTGAGGTTGGACAGACCAACACCGTGAACGGCGTAGAAACGTTCAGGAAATTTGCGCGTTTTACGGCTGAAAGGCTTTCGTTCTACGATCAGAATAACGACGAGGTCGCTTATATCAGCGATTATAAGTTATTTATCACAAGCGTGGAAATACTGTATAACTTAATCGGCGGCGGCTTTATTCTCGACTTTTCAAGAGGCTTTACTCTTAAATTTGCAGGAGGTGAGTAATATATGGCAAGTGGAACCATAAGCGGAACGACAAATAATGCGGGTATCAGCTCCAAAATCGTGTGGTCGTCTGTTGTTGACGTTGACGCGAATACGAGTTCTGTTACTGCGACCCTATATTACAAAAGGCTGAATAACTATACTACGCATGGAACAGGAAGCTTTACTCTTGCTATTGGCGGCACCGAGAAAACGGAAAACAATTATATCACCATAAAGTACGGTGAATGGACTAAGGCTATCACGCTTACGGCTACGGTATCACACACAAGCGACGGAACAAAGTCCGTTGTAATATCGGCAGAAGGTGGAATAGACGGCACGACGCTTGAATCTACCGATTGCAGTGCGACAATTACGCTCGATACTATCCCGAGAGCTTCTACTATTTCCTCTGCCGCAAATAGAACGCTCGGCAACGCTTGTCAGGTCAAGTGGTATCCGAAGTCGGCATCTTTCAGATATAAGCTAAAGTTTTCTCTTGGCGATTGGAATTATACCACCGGTGCCATACATCCAAATCAAACTACTCTCTATACCTACGATGGGTATGAAATCCCAATTAAGGTTGCAAATTACATAACAGATGCGGCAAAGGCAACTATGACCGTTACGCTATATACGTATTCAGACACCGAAGCTAAAAAAGCGGTTGGCTCTGCTGACGTTGAGACATTCACGGTCACAGTACCTAACAATGCCGATACAAAACCCACGGTCACGTTGGTGCTCTCGCCTATAAGCTCTCTCGCTTCCGCGTTTGCTTCTCTGTACGTTCAGGGAAAAAGCAAGGTACAGGCGACTACGTTTACAGGCGCGGGAAAGTACGGGGCAACGATATCCGCGTATAGCCTTACCGTAGCGGGCAAGAGCTATTCATCGCCGTATCTATCCGACTATCTCGATACCCCCGGAACGATAACCGTAAAGGCGAAGGTTACAGATTCAAGAGGATATTATACAGAGGTAGAGCGAAACATTACCGTTCTCCCCTATAATAAACCGAACATATTACCCGCAAGCGGCAATAGCACGATCGTTTGTGCGAGGTGCGATGCAAGCGGAAATATTGCTGAGGACGGTACACATCTCAGGATCATTGCAAAAAGAAGTTACAGTAAGGTCACATCGAATGGTGTGCAAAAGAACTTCTGCGATATCAGGTACAGATACCGTCTTGAAAGCACAAAAACCTTTTCTAATTGGATCACCTTACTTTCGGGAGATAGCACGAGTGCTGACACGGTGGATTCCGGGGCGATCTCCGGAGTGGTATCATCTGCGACAGCCGCGTATGTAATTCAGGTTGGAGTAATTGATGATCTCGGAGGGGCTGACGCTTATCAGGTCGGCATAGCGACGGCGTTTGCAACCGTAGATATCCCAAGAGCATACAAGGGTAGGAGTATAGGTATATTCCGCTTTGCCGTAGATCCCGGAGACGGAGAACCGCGCGTTGACATAGACGGACAGGTTCACGGCGGTGCTTTGGATAATCTTACACTCGGTACGATGCTAACCGCAACAAAAGAAGCGCCTATTACCCTTGCAGATATACGAGCACCGGGGTGCTATTACTCACCGAACGCAACGAACACCAAGTATATCACCGACTCGCCATATACAGAGGGCGGTTTTGGGCTTGAGGTACGAGAGCTTCAGCACAAAGACTACATTCGGCAAACGATGTATTATGGCAGAACGACTATTTGGCGGCATTACAACGGCTCGGAGTGGAGCGATTGGGTGCGCGTGATGGTATCCACAGAATTTGATAGTGCCTGCACGGACTTTGTGATCGATCAGGGGACAAGCGGCGGTTGGACGTACAAAAAGTGGAAAAGCGGAACATACGAAATGTTCGGAGAATTCGATGTAGCACCCGGTACATCTACATTGAACGGAACAGTATATCGAACGGGCTCTATTGCAATTCAGGCACCTTTTACTATCAGTAGTGCGATGGTGTCGGGTACAGCTGTTGGCTATTATTGGATAAGCAACGGTGGCGTATCAGGTACCAACGCAGTAAATATAAGAATTATAAGCGACAAAACAATCAGCGCGACTACGGTCACCGTCCGATTGTATGTCGTGGGTACCTATGCATAATAACGGAGGAAATAAAGAATGGCTAAATCATACACACAAGTCTCTAAAGGTTCAAGCGGCGACTCCGTTTTGCAGTTGCAGAAGATCTTGAACCAAAACGGCTACAGCCTTACCGAGGACGGCATCTTTGGTGATAACACCTTGGCGGCGGTCAAGGACTATCAGAAGAATAACGGTCTTACCGTGGACGGCATTGTAGGCAATAACACTTGGGGCGCGCTTACCGCCGCAAATACCTCAAGCAATAACAAAACCGATGCGTCGAATGGGGCTACTAACAACGGTTTCTCGTATGGCGACTACAAAGAAAGCGACGCGGTAACGCAAGCAAATGCGGCCCTGCAACAACAGCTTTTGGCAAAGCCGGGCGCGTATGAGTCGCAATGGCAAGGTCAGATCAATTCGATAATCGACAGAATCCTAAATCGTGAGGAATTTTCTTACGACGTCAACAGCGACGCGCTTTATCAACAGTATAAAGATCAATATACTGCGCTTGGTAAGCTCGCTATGCAGGACACTATGGGTCAGGCGGCGGCTATGACAGGCGGCTACGGTAATTCCTACGCTTCTTCCGCAGGAAATCAGGCGTATCAGTCTTACCTCTCACAGCTTAACGAGGTTGTTCCCGAGCTTTACGCAATGGCTCTTGACAAGTACAACCAAGAAGGGCAAGACCTCTATAATCAGTACGGTATGCTTGCCGATCAGGAGAATCAGGACTACGGCAGATATCAAGACTCCTACAATCAATGGCTTGCCGAAAGAGATTATCTCACAGGCGTATATAACGACGAGCGTTCCTTCGATTACGGCAAGTACGCCGATGATAAGTCTTACGCTTATGACGAGTACAGAAACGCGATTGCCGACGAGAAATGGCAGAAAGAGTTCGAATTGTCCGAAGATCAATGGGAGTGGCAGAAAGAGCAATACGCAAAAGAATCGGAAGGCACTACCAAATCTTACACCGGCAAAACTTCGAGCGGCACAAGCTACAACAACGGCTCGCTTACAAACGGTCAGGTTAAGGAATTGCAGGCCGCACTCGGCGTTGATGCTGACGGCTATTACGGTCCCGCATCTAAAGAAGCCGCAGGCGGCCTCTCGGCAGCTGAGGCATATGCAAAGTATGTTGGTGGTTCCCCGCAGGGTGATACAGGCAAACAACCTTCCAACATTACGAGTGCAATGGAAAATAAGGCGGCAGAATTTGAGAGTAACGACGCTCTTGCAAATTGGGCTTATGGGCTCGCTGATGCAGGCACTATTACAGAAGATGAAGCCGACAAGCTGATATCTACATATATGGATCATAATGAAAAGTATAAAGATAACGAAGATGGAAGCAAATCAATTTCTTACAGCGAAATGGTGAAAAGCACAAGCGGTTGGTCGGTTGTCGATGATGGCGGTGTCAATTGGCTTTGGGGCGTCGATAATAACGCTATTGTCAAAGCACCTAACGGCGAGCAAATCCGGATGGATAATCTTGTTGATTATTTGGTTAAAGAAGGAATGCAGAAATCGGATGCGAAATCTTACGTTAAAAAGCTTCAAAAGAACCTTAACATTTAAGGAGGCGTAATTTATGAGTGGAATGGACAGGTTTTACAAGAGAAAAAAACAGAGTTCTACACCTGTCTCTACTGCCGGCGGGGGAATGGATAGATACTATAAAAAACAGTATTACAATTCCCTCGATACCTCCGGCGTAGACGACAACTACATAAACACCTTTGTATCGGACGCGAACAGCTTTTTGAGCGGCGCGGGCAATTTTAGTATTGACTATGACAGCGCGCACCGCTCTTTGAGCGATCTCGGCTCAAGGTACGATACACTTCAAGCCTATTTCTACAAGAACAGAAAGAATTTTGACGATGAAACATACGGCAATCTCACCTCTGCTCTTGGGGAATTTGGTAGTAACTTTGATTCTATCAACAAATTCTATTCTCAGTTCGATAGCGCTGATTCCTATAATTCTTGGTATGAGAATTACAAGATCATCAATTCGGAGGAAGCCACGCTCGGATGGCAAAAGTACCTTTCGGACCAAGGAAATGCAAAAAGCGAAAAACCGTCTGCGTTGGAAGAATCTATTATTCGTGGATTCACAACAGCAAGTGATAATCCCTTTAATACGGCTTTCAATAATGTCGTATATGACTATCGCAACGATGAAAGTTACAGAAAGCCAAAGGATGATTGGACGGAAGAACAGCAGAAGATGTTCGGCTATTTGTATATGTCTTCTCCTGAAAAAGCATATCAGTATGCAATCGAAACCAACAACAGTAACAATAAAGAGACCGAAGCAAAGGCGCTCGAAAAGATTGTAAAATCTGCCACATCAAACGGATGGGCAGGGGCCGGTCATACCTTGGGGGCGATTGCTACAGCGCCTTTCGGCTTAGCAGACACCCTGAACGATTTGGCTATGGTTGCCGCAGGTAGACCGATCACATCCGACGGCTTTGTATCTCCCTTTGAGTATTCGCAAGCGGTAACGAGCGGAATATCCACTCACCTTAACGAGGCGGGCGGCGTTCTTAATGAGGATATCCCTCTGATTGGGGGCAAAGGATTGGGCGATGTTTACGGTCTCGGCACAAGCATTGCGCAGAGTATGGCTTCTGCTTATACACTCGGTTCAGCCGGAACGCTCATTTCATACTTCGGTCAAGGTGCCGCATCAGGTATAGACGATGCCATTTCCCGTGGCGCATCAGAAGGTCAAGCAGTACTCTACGGTTTGTCTCTTGGTGTTTTTGAAGGTGTCGCAGAAATGGTTGGTATAGACAATCTATTCAAGCTTGGATCGGCATCTACCCTCAAAGGGCTCATAAAGAACATACTCAAGCAGGCAGGCGCAGAGGGAGCAGAGGAAGGGCTTACGGCTATCTTCAGTAACATCGCAGATGCTTTCATTATGCAGGATAAGAGCAATTTCAACGCAATGCTTAACGAGTATATTGCGAATGGTATGAGCGAGTCGGATGCTAAATGGAAAGTTTTTTGGGACTCCATTGAAGGAATCGCTTTCGATACCGTTGCAGGTGCTATTTCGGGCGGTGTAAGCGGTAGCGTTCACACCACAGTCCAAAACATTGCATCTAACATCGATGCAAAGAATATTTACGGAGATAACGTGCAAGACCTTGTTACCGAGTCTCTTGAAATTGACCCCGGAAACGCACACGCTCAAAG
>JAFYWV010000083.1 GCA_017546505.1 Bacteroidaceae bacterium | reverse complement strand
TGACGGACAAGGGTCTTTGCGAGGTGGCCAACCCCTCGGAAATGCTGCTGTCGGGTCGTCCCACGGGGGTATCGGGCAACTGCGCCCTCTGCACCATGGAGGGCACCCGTCCCCTCATTGCCGAGGTACAGGCACTTGTCACCCCCACCGTATTCCCCGCTCCCCGCAGAACGGGCAACGGCGTGGAGTACAACCGCATGTGCCTCATTCTGGCGGTGCTGGAAAAGCGGTTGGGACTGAAATTCTACCAGAACGACGTGTACATGAACGTCATCGGAGGCATATCCATCAGTGAGCCCGCCGCCGATCTCGCCATCGCCACGTCCCTGATCTCCTCCCTCACCGACCGCATCGTGCCCGACGACCTCATCATCATGGGCGAGCTGGGACTGGCAGGAGAGTGCCGTGCCGTGTCCAATCTGGAGCAACGCGTACGCGAGGCCGCCCGCTTGGGCTTCACCCGCGCCATCGTTCCCTTCCGCAACGTGGAAAAGCGTCCTATTGAGGTGGACGGCATCCGCATCATCCCCATCCGAAGCGTGTATGAGGTGCTGAAGGAACTGAAGAGTATGGAATAATGTTTAGTGGAGTATTCAAAAGGACGGAGTTTGTCTCCCTCTCTTGCATACGGGAAAGCCACGACTCAGTTCAACGCTGAGCCGTGGCTTTCCCGTTCTACATATGAGCTAATTCATGAAACAGTATCTTTTTCTGTCGTATCAAGTTTATCCCCATCAAAAAAACGAGTACCGACACGGCAGAGCCGAGCATAGCGTTCATAATCACTATTTCTGCTTCGGTCATTCCCTCAAACGATACGAGCATTGAGCGTTGCAATGCGAATATCGAAACAAAGGCATCCGCAAAGGATATGTTTCGTAGCGTGATCAGCGTTGCCGATGTACTGCGACGAGCTTTTATGAGCTTTATTGTTGCAAGCGTAATCTTGGTAAAGGCATACGCCGCCATTGCTATCATCACGATCATATGCCGTTCGTGCCCTCTATCTCGCAATACCGAGAGTATAACAGTTCCTGCAAGTGGTATGGATAGTAGTATCAACATCAACCCTGTAAACTTAGCAATGAAACGCTCTCCCGATTTGGAGCGTAGCACCACAAAGCGTACAATGCTTAAAACAAGATAGTATGAGCCAAGCGTTAATAACCACCAAGAGCTTGTAGCCAAGCCCATGACAAGATGGTAGGTTGCAAACGCCATGTTGAATACCAAGCTCGCAAGAGCAAATTTCAAAGTCCTATCCATTGATATTCCTCTCGCCCATCACACAATCGGTGATGACCCGAGTAACCGTTTCCATATCGTCGGAGCAGTTCTTGTCAAGCCATTCCATAACAATGGCAAATACGCCGGTTAGATAGAATTTCATTACATAGGCATGCTCCTTTTCGGGAACATGGAATCGTTCAAGAATGGGGCTGAAAATGTGGTCGAACATTTTGCTATACACCTCATTCATACTCAATGAGTTAAATTGTTTAATGGATATCTTGAATAAACGCTGATTGTCCTTAATAAACGTCAAATAAGGCTCAAGATACTCGTCTGTGATAAATAAAAGCTCCTCACGCTTGCAGGTTTCAAATTGCAGAGATATGCGTGTCTTGTCTGTTTCGTAGTATGTGAGATGTTTGTCAATGATATAACGTGTAGTTTCCTTTAGCAAATCAGAGGTATTCTCGTAATGCAGGTAAAAAGTGGAACGGTTTACCCCTGCCGTATCACATATCTCCTTAATGGTGATATACTCAAAGTCCTTCTTTTCAAGTAGCGTAATGAGGGCTTCGTCCATTTTTATTGCCGTATTAAAGTATTTGCTTTCGTTTTTGTTCATAAGACCGCCCTCCGTGAATGCTTATTTGCCCTCGCTAATCTCTCTCGCAAGCTCCACAATCTCATAGGCGTACTTCTTTTTGCCTTTTTCAAGCATTTTTGTGTAGATAGGATAGTTCACGCCACATCCAATCATACCGATAATGCCAATTATAATACCAAGTACCATACTGTCACCAATGACTTGCATAGAAAGACACATACCCGTGCCGAATACAAGTGCGGAAATAATTCCAAAGGTATAGGTAAAAATGGTTGCAGGGAGTTTTGCTTTTGCATCGAGCTTGCGAAGTGCTATGATTTTGGATTTGTCTTTAGGAGCGTACTCCTTTGCGATGGATTCTGCGTAGATTTTGTCTGTGTTCATGTTGTTTCTCCTTTTCGGTTGTTTTATTGTGACCTTATTATACCAACCGCCAAAGGAAAACGGAACAACAAGAATTTTACAAAATGTTGATTTTAGAAAAATTCTCACCGTCAAATTACAATTTATCGACGAGTTATTATACCACAATTCCGACATTCCTTCAATGTAAAAATATGAACAACCGAGAAAAATCCCCGAACAGCATCAACCACGGTGCTATTCGGGGAGTTTTTTCTCAAAGCTTTATCGTTAGGTGATCACCTGAGATCAGGCGGTCGGTTCTTATCAATCCCAAATGGAGCGGGGGAGATCGCGTTTATCGATGTGTTCGATCTTTCTTTCCTTCATAAGGGCCTTTACTTCTTCTGAAAGAATGCGCTCGACAACGCTTATCTTCCACTCTATTGCCTCTCTGTGAGCCATATAATTCATGCTGGGCTCATATCCGAGGCGAGAGTCAAAGTCCACGAGGGGGAGAGCCGCTCGGGCATTCTCGATCTCGGCTTCTCCGATTGTGCGGAGCTTTTTAAGTATTTCGGGATACTCTTCGGGGGATGCCGATATGAGTGAATTTTTGAGAATATACCAGCGCTTGGTGTGGTGTGCGGTAAGAGCTGCGCGCCCCATAAATTCGGCAATGCCCGCAATGCGGCGAGTGTCGTCTCGTTTATTTTCGGGAAGGGCGGG
>JAFYWV010000082.1 GCA_017546505.1 Bacteroidaceae bacterium | reverse complement strand
ATGACGCTGCCACAGCCAACTGGGGCGAGGAGTGGAGAATGCCGACAAAAGACGAGATGCTGGAACTGATAACCTTTTGTGAGTTGGAAAAGGACGTGATGCTGAATGGAAAACAAGGACTTAAGATCATAGGACCTAACGGCAATAGCATCTTCCTTCCGCACAACAGTGTGGCTTTTGAGAAAATGTTCCTTAAAAAGAGATACTGCAATTATTGGACATCATCAGCGATGGCAGGTGTTTTTCATTCATTTCGATTAGAGGCGTGGGATGTGGTCCCGACAAGCCGTGCCTTTGGTTATGGGGTAAGAGCGGTGAGGAAAAATTGAAAGTTAGCTGTCAGCTATCAGCAGTCAGTTTTGTAGGGATGCGATTCATCGCATCCAATATTGTAGACGTGTCAACAATACCTATGAAATGAAAAATGATTGTTGATGCTTCTTTTTTTTAACCAGTCTCAAATTGAAAAATATTTCATGTATCACATCATAATTCGGCGAATAATCTTAACTTTGTGAATAAATTAAAAACATCGACAATAATGAATAAGATAGTATTGATCACTGGCGCAACGAGCGGTATAGGACTTGCTTGTGCAAGGAAATTCGCAGCTAATGGCGACCGCCTTATACTTACCGGTCGTAATGAACAACGTCTTGAGGAAATCAGCAAAGAACTAACAGCAAAAGGCACGCAGGTTATTACTTTAGCATTCGACGTGCGTGACCGCGAAAAAGCGACACAGTGTATCGAGAGTCTGCCTGCAGAATGGAAAGAGATTGATGTGTTGATTAACAATGCCGGTCTCGCTCTCGGTCTAGAGCCTGAATATGAAGGCAGTTATGACGATTGGGATATAATGGTGGATACCAACATAAAAGGCTTACTCACAATGACACGCCTCGTGGTTCCAGGTATGGTTCAGCGCG
The DNA here is from genome assembly GCA_017546505.1 of Bacteroidaceae bacterium. Classification (GTDB taxonomy): domain Bacteria; phylum Bacteroidota; class Bacteroidia; order Bacteroidales; family Bacteroidaceae; genus HGM04593. The sequence goes on along the minus strand of JAFYWV010000082.1, from coordinate 1,436 downwards.
ACAGAGGTCATATCATCAACGTAGGTTCTGTTGCTGGTGATGCCGCTTACGCTAATGGAAATGTTTACTGTGCCACAAAGTCCGCAGTGAAGACAATCACCGATGGTCTGCGCATTGATGTCGCCAATACTGCAATTCGTGTCACAAACCTTAAGCCAGGCTTGGTGGAGACCAATTTCAGCAATACCCGTTTCCATGGTGACACAGAACGCGCCGCAAACGTCTATAAAGGCATTAAGCCTCTGACTGGTGACGATATCGCTGATGTGGCTGTTTTTGCTGCCAATGCTCCTGAACATGTACAAATTGCAGAGATTCTTGTGCTTGCAACTCATCAAGGCAGCGGAAGCGTTATTGTAAGACAAAATCAATAAGATTTCATAAAAAGAACTGTCAGCAGAGCAGGTAGATAAAGCCTGTTGACAGTTGACATAAAAAAATCTCGCCTGGATTCAGACGAGATTTTTTTTGTTTACTTCAAGTATTTATCCAACCAGTTGAAGAATCTTCTTTGCCATAAGATTCCGTTCTGTGCTTTGAGAACCCAGTGGTTTTCATCTGGGAAGTATAAGAACTCTGCTGGGATGCCTCTCAACACCGCTGCGTTGTATGCCTGCATGCCTTGTGTGAAGCAGATTCTGTAGTCGGTGCCGCCGTGGATTACCATGATAGGAGCAGTCCATTTGTCGACGAATTTATGTGGTGAATTGGCGTATGACCATTGTACCACCGGATTTTCCTTGTCCCAATAAGGTCCGCCGAGATCCCAGTTTACAAACCACATCTCTTCAGTTTCAAGATATTGTGATTCGAAGTTGAACATGCCGTCGTGTGCGATCAATGCTTTGAAGCGTCCGTCGTGATGTCCTGCGAGCCAGAATACAGAGTAGCCGCCGAAGCTTGCGCCTACAGCACCGAGGCGTTCTTCATCAACGAATGGCTCTTTTGCGATGGCGTCGATGGCAGAGAGATAATCCTTCATACATTGTCCGCCGTAGTCGCCGCTGATGGCTTCGCACCATTCCTGACCGAAACCAGGGAGACCTCTTCTGTTAGGAGCAACGACGATGTAATCGTTAGCAGCCATCATCTGGAAGTTCCAGCGATATGACCAGAACTGACTTACAGCACTTTGTGGTCCGCCTTGGCAGAAGAGCACTGCTGGATATTCCTTGTTCTTGTCGAAATGAGGAGGGTAGATGACCCATGTCAACATTCTCTTGCCGTCGGTTGTCTCAATCCAGCGTTCTTCAACATTACCCATTGTGAGTTGGTTGAAGATGTTGTCGTTGACTCTTGTGAGCTGTGTAGCTTCTCCGCTTTGTGGATCAACGATATATAATTCTGTTGGACGTGACATCGACTGACGAGCAGCGACTAATTTGTCGCCTGCCCAAGCGATGCCGACGTAGTTGTGTTTGCCGTTTGTTATCTTT
>JAFYWV010000081.1 GCA_017546505.1 Bacteroidaceae bacterium | reverse complement strand
TAACTACGACCTGAGCAAACTGCTTGGAGTAACCCACCGTACCCTTGCACGCTACCGCCAGAAGAAGCTTATCCGCTACTATATGATTGACGGACGCACATACTACAAGGCTTCCGAGGTCAAGGACTTCTTTGAGCAGAAGGGCTTGCCTCTTCCGGCAAGTATGAGAAACAACCCCAATATCTAACCTCAAAACAGCTATGGAATATGGAAATCGTATGTATTGACAAGAAGGCATTTGATGAGATATGCAGCCACTTCAGCGAGTTTGAGGATAGAGTGAACAGATTGTGTGCTACCCGTAAGGATCTTGGACTCAAGAGTTGGATGGATAACCAGGATGTATGCGAGGTGTTACGCATATCAAAACGCACGCTACAAGTATATCGTGAGAAGGGATTGATACCGTTTGCTCGCATCAAGCACAAGATATTCTACAAGCCCGAGGATATTCAGAGATTCATTGAAAGCAATTATCACCCTATTAAAAAGAAGAGAATATGAGCAGTTTCTTTATAGATAAGACAGACCCGCAGATTGCAGAGATATTAGACCGTCTGCAACGGGTAAACAGGATTCTTCAAAAGACGGAAACACTTGTACAACCGACATTGAACAATGAGAGGTTCCTGACCGATGAAGAGTTATCCAAGATACTCAGAGTGAGCCGACGCACATTGCAGGAGTACCGTTCGGCAGGTGCGATACCGTACTACCTTGTTCAAGGCAAGGCTCTTTACAAGGAGTCCGAGATTGAAAAGATCCTCAATGATTCCCATAAACGCTGTGTAGAGGAACAGCGATGGGTGTAACCTAAACGATAGCAACGACCCCCCAATAGAGGTCGTTGCTATCGTTTTATACGGTTGCTTTTTTCCATTTGATACACCTTTCAAACTTCAATCCTTCATCGACAAGCTCTATCTTCTTGTCGGCTGTAACCTCTCGCAATCGTCTCATATCCTCGTCTACCTTCTTGTCCGTCACATGGGCATAAATCTGGGTGGTCGTAATGGAGGTATGTCCCATCATCTTGCTTACTGTTTCTATAGGTACACCCAGCGACAAGGTCATGTGAGTTCCGAAATTATGACGGGCCTTGTGGAATGTCAGATAGAAGCCATACTCTTTGCCTAATTCTCCCGTTAATTTGATAAGGTACTCGCGACAATAAAGGTTGAATACCTTATCGCCTTGTCTCTCGTGCTTGTACTTTTCAATAATCCGAAGAGGTATATCCAACAGGCGGATAGATGACAATGTATTTGTTTTCTGACGCTTTATATGTATCCACCAGCTACCGTCCTCGGCTTGGGTAATATCATTCACGGACAACCGTTTCAAATCGGCATATGCCAATCCTGTAAAGGTGGAGAAGATAAACCAGTCACGTACCCGTTGCAGGTTGGGCTTGTCAATCTGCGTTGACATTAGGGTTTTAAGGTCTTCCAACTTCATGTGTCGGCTCTTGCGTTTGGGCAACGGTGGGTGCAGTCGGCTGTATGGATCTCTACGCAAAGTGCCCTGGCTGACAGCTCGCATTGTCATCTTCTTCAATCTATACAGGTGTTCGTGTACACTCTTGGGACTTAGTCGGCAGTCGCTTTGCAGGAATATCTCAAAGTCATCGTAAAACACCTTGTCAAGGCTTCGCAATGTGACATCTTCCACACCTCGTTTCTCCTGAACAAATGCTGCAAGGTGCTTGTAGGAGCGTTGGTAGCAGTCGTAGGTCTCCTTGATTCTATCCACACCAACACGCTTCTTGAACTCCTCGTTATGTTCACGGAAGAGGGCAAGCAGTGTTACGGGCTTTTGACCGATACCCTTGACTGCGTTCTTTACCAATTCTGCTGTAACAAAACCCAAACTCTTCTTCAAGTGATTGTAGTGCTCCGTAATCTCTTTGGTAAGTTCGTCAATGGCTCTGTTTACTGTTACGGCATTCTCGCTACGACCATCGGCACGCCCTTTGTCGGGATTCCAGATAGTCGGATTAACGGATACTTTCGTGCCGATTTGTTCCCATTCGGCATCAATGCTGACTTTACACAATAGTTGGCACATACCATCCTTGCGGACTTTCGTGCGGTTGATATAGAACAATATGGCGAAGGTACTGCGACGCTTCGTGTTCTGGTTTTCTGTATTCTTGTCTGCTTTCATATTCAGTAGTTTTAATGGTTGTCAAATGGCGATTGTAAAGCGTTCACTAATCTTGTTGTCTAGCTTCTTGGTATCCGAATTTATCTTGTCATCGGTTACTTTTGCATAAATCTGAGTGGTATCCACCCGTGTATGCCCCAGCATTTTGCTGACCGTTTCCAATGGTACGCCGTGTGAGAGGGTAATCTCCGTAGCGTATGTATGCCTGGCCGAATGAAAGACGATTCTACGATTGATTCCGCATTTGGTAGCGATTATCTTCAGGTATTTATTCACATCGGAATTACAATACATCGGCAACAGCTTTCCGTTGGGCTCTACATCGCGATACTTATTAAGTATATGTAAGGGAACTTCAAGGAGTGGCACTTCATACTCAACCTTCGTCTTTTTTCGGGAGGTGCGTATCCACAGCGTGCCGTTCTCATCAGTAACCAAATCATCTTTGGTCAGCAGACACATATCTCCATAAGATATTCCAGTGTAGCAGGAGAAGAGGAACAGGTCACGAATGATATAGAGTCTTGCATTGTGCAATGGTGTTGTCATCATCAACTCCAATTCTTCTGCCTTGAGATATTTCTGCTTCCACTGCGGACGCTCAGGCTCATAACCCCAAAATGGATTGAAGGTAAGAATACCGTCTGCTACGGCTTCATTGATGATAGTTCGGAGAGAGGTGGTAAGATTGACTATTGAACTGAGAGCCAAATGACAATCGGTTCTCAAATGAAGGTCATACTTCTCGATAAACGAACGATCCAATGCCGTGAATGGAATATCGGTCAGTTTATACTTTTCATTGAGGAATTTCTCGACATGCATATAGGCGTACTTGTAAGCACGAAGAGAACCTGCAACACGGTTCACACCTACACGCTTTTCGAAATTCTTGATGAAGGTGCGGAAATAACACATCAAGGTCTGCTGTCCCGAAGCCATACCTAAAAGCAAGCACTTGACATCATCGGCAGTTACACCTTCGCGTATTGCCGATTGTTCCTGATAAATGTGTAGAGCTGATGCTCTTATCTCGTCCAACTGACGGTTGATTTCACGGGCTGCGACACTCTTGCCCGTAGCACGACCTGAGTGCCATATCGTGTGTGGCACCAACATCTTAACGCTGAATGCCGCTTCGGAGTACTTGCCGACATTTAGTCTTGCCATTACGGGACAGTTCCCCTTGGCATCCGCTTCGCTCTTTTTGAGGTAGAACGACACCTTTACATCTGCCTGATTCATAACTCTTTCCTTTGGTTGCAAAAATAAATTTTACAGAGTTAATGAACGGCATGTAAAATATAGCGGAACAAGGCAACAAGTACTTGAGACAGAATCTAATTCCCGTATTTTTCTTCCAACGAGAAAAAATGATTACCTTTGTCAGTGCAACGATAGGTAAAACAAGCGTTCTTTGTGGCTGTGACAGGGTATGTGCAAGAGATTAAAGATGCTGTTTCTACCAACTTTCCCTTCTATAAAAAGGCAACGGATAGGTAGCAATTCTTTCTCTAATACCCACCATATACGGCTATTTCTGCCGAAATTAGAAATATGGCGGGGTAACACAAAAATGGTATAAGTACCAACCACTTATCACATTTTGCCCTCATTCTGCCATTTTTACGCAAGTTCTTCGTATCTTTGGAAGAATGAACAAGATAACAACACTATTGATATGAGGAAATTTGTATTTTTAACATTTTTGGCAATTGCTCTCCCGTTTGTGGCGCTTGCCGACAATCCGCCTCTTATGGGCTGGAGCTCGTGGAATACCTATGGTTTCCAGATTAATGATTCTGTAATCAAGGCGCAGGCCGATGCGATGGTGGCCCTTGGTTTCAACGAATGCGGTTATAACCACATCAACATCGATGATGGCTTCTTCGGTGGCCGTGACGCTAACGGTAAACTGCTGATTCACCCTACACGTTTCCCCAACGGGTTGCGCCCACTTGTGGATTATATCCACGGCAAGGGTCTCAAGGCTGGAATCTATTCCGATGCCGGCAGTAATACCTGTGCCTCATACTGGGGTGTGCCGAAGGATACCATTGGAATCGGTGTGGGTCTTTACGGACACGACGCACAGGATATGGAACTCTATTTCAATGAACTCGATTTCGATTTCATAAAGGTGGACTATTGCGGTGCCGATGCAAACAATAATGCCGACAAGCTTGACCTTGATGTAGAGGCGCGCTACAAGGAGATTGCGGCAGCCATCAAGGCAACAGGTTGTACTGATGTCACCTGGAATATCTGCCGCTGGGCGTTCCCAGGTACATGGGCATGCGAGGTAGCCGATTCATGGCGTACTACAGAGGATATCTACCTCGGATGGGAATCCGTGAAGAGCATCATTAACCAGAGCCTCTACCTGTCGGCCTATACAAGTCCAGGTCATTACAACGATATGGATATGCTTGAGGTGGGACGTGGCCTTACCGATGAGGAGGACAAGACCCACTTCGGTATCTGGTGTATGATGAGCTCTCCATTGCTCATTGGTTGTGACCTCAACGATATCAAGGGTAATGCTCTTGCGCTTATGCAGAACAAGGAGCTTATAGCTGTTGATCAGGATGCACTTGGTTTGCAGGCGTATGTGGTGAAGCGCGAGAACGGTGGCTATGTGCTTGTCAAGGATATCAACGAGAAGTATGGCCTTGAGCGCGTGGTGGCTTTCTACAACCCTACCAATTCGGCTGTTTCAATGAGTATTGGTTTCAATGAACTTGATCTTGCTGGTCGTGTGAAGGTGCGCGACCTCTTCGAAAAGAGCGAGAAAGGATACTATGAAGGCTCTTATTCTGTAAACGTTCCTGCGCATGGTACCAGAATCTATAAGCTGAAGGCCGAGCAGCGCCTTGAGCGCACGAACTATGAGGCCGAGACTGCATGGCTCACATGCTATCAGGAACTGAAGAACCACGAGGTGCTCGGTACTGCCGTATATAGCGAGAAGTCTTACTGCTCGGGTGGAGTGGCTGTAGGCTGGTTGGGTAACCGTGCCGAGAATGACCTGCAGTGGCGTAACGTCTATTCAAAGGATGGTGGCGAGTACACCGTGCGCGTATATTTCGTGACTGGTGACGACCGTACTATCAAACTTAGCGTGAACGGTGGCGAGCCGGTGTCATACACTGGCAACTCTGGCGGTTGGAGCACTGTGGGCAGCGCTGATTTTGATGTTGTGCTGAAGGCTGGTGAGAACGTTGTGCGTCTCTTCAATGATAATGCGTATATGCCCGACGTTGACCGTATGGTGCTTGTGAAGAAAGGTGGCGCCGAGGTCTCAAATGACTATCCTGTAGTGTTCGACAAGGAACAGGGTTACACCCACTCAAGCCGTCGTCTGAACAGCGTGTCGCTTGGCGAGCAGGTAATTCAGTTGCCGACACCGCTCAAGGTGTACAGCAGGGTCAATGATACTTTCTTCAGTGCCGAGCCGGGCAAGAGCGTAGCTCCTTCTTTCGGCTATACAGGCAATTGGATGCATGGATTCGTATATATTGACCGCGGTCAGGATGGCGCTTTTGATGCTGCCTTGAATGCAGATGGCTCTATTCCTGCGGGCAGTGACATAATGGCGTTCTCTTATGCCGAGCCTTCGTTGGGTTCAGGCACAGGTTATAACAGCAACGGTGATGTGGTTACAAATTCCAATGTGCTCAACCCGCCTGCATTCACTGTTCCTGCAGATATGGCTCCCGGTTACTATCTCATGCGCTACAAGGTCGATTGGGCTTCAATAGATCCTGCAGGCCGTGCCGAGGACGGTAACGGTATCATCAAGAACGGTGGTGCAATCTGTGATGTCCGTATCAATATACACGAGGCAAACGGGAAGCTGGACGTTGAGGCTTCGAATGGAGTGTTGCTGTCAGCTGATGGCTCGGCTCTTCCTGCAACAGTTCTTTTCGGCAAGGAGCTGGCCTTGAAGGTTGTTCCTGACAACGGCTATGTGCTGGATGTTCTCAAGGTTACGCATGGACATAGTCTTGACGGTGCGCCTGAGATACATGGTGTACAGCAGTACGCTGAGGTGCAGTTGCCTGGATATCTTATCAACGGTGATGTCATGACCATCCCTGCCGAGTATGTAGACGGTGATGTGAAGGTCGTTGCTCTCTTTGCGCGCCAGGAGGGTGGTGACGGTGGCGAAGGCTATGCCGTTTCATTTGACAAGTCTGCAGCTGGTGCAGGCAATGCGTTCGTGCTGGATGTCAATGGCAAGGAGTTTGCCGTAGACGGTTCGGCTGTCTATAATGACATGATGGATGCTCCTGTGCTTCTTGCAGGTACAAGAAGCCTCAATGTCATGATCGACGATGCTTATGGAAAGGATGCGTATCTATATATGGATTTCAACAATGACGGCAAGTTCAATGCGATGATTGATGGCAATGGCGTTCCTGCAATCTCGAGCGAGCTTGTCGCATTCTCGCACTATAATGGCAAGAACAGCGGTGGCGATTCTGTTGAGGCCGGTAGTGAGCCTGGAGTGCTCTTCTGTTCTATACCTGCGGCTCTTGCAGACGGCGTGTATCGTGTACGTCTCAAGCTCGATGCGGATAATGTCAATCCTGCCGGTTCGGCAAGGATCGTTGCTGATGGCGGCTGTGTCGTTGATTTCCTTGTAAGTGTGTCAAGCGGTAACGCTTCGTTGCGTCTCTTTACTGTAGACGGTAGCATTGACGGTACAGGTTATTCGGCACTGCCAGTTGTGACACCTTTGCAGCAGGGCTTTACAGCTGTATTGAGGGGTGCACCTGGCTTTGCGTCCGATGGTATCACTGTTCGTCATGGACATAATCTTGACGGCGAGCAGTATGTGAACGGAAACCGTCAGTGGAGCGAGGATTTCATTGCGGCAAAGAACGGAAATGTAGTTATTGACGCAGCTCTTGTCGATGGTGATGTGGCGCTTTATGCCGAGTTCGAGAAGGAGGACGGCAGTGAGTGGAACCTCGTGTTCAGCGATGAGTTCAATGCTGATGACTACACCCAGCCTCTCAATGAGAAGTGGATGCGTTGCCAGCGTCAAGGTGCAACATGGAACCGTTGGCTGAGTGATAGTAAGGAGGTGATCTATCTGCAGGGTGGCGATCTCGTTGCACGTGCGATACCTAACCCCGACATGGACAGCGATCCAGTCCCAATGATTACAGGCGGTGTCAAGAGTAACAAGCGATTCGGCTTTACATATGGTTATGTTGAGGCACGTATCCTTTCGAATGCATGGACAGGCCATTTCCCTGCATTCTGGATGATGCCAGAGGATCAGAGTGCCGGCTGGCCCGATTGCGGTGAGATCGATATCTGGGAGGCAATCGATACCGACGGACGCTCATACCATACAATCCACAGTAACTGGACCTATGATCTTGGCAACAAGAACAATCCGAAGTCAAGCTTCAATGTTTCTGTTCCATATGACCGCTATCACACTTATGGCCTCAAGTGGGACGAGAAGACCCTTATCTGGTATGTTGACGGCAAGGAGGTCGGCCGTTATTCAAGATCTACCAACAAGTCATATCTCGAACAGGGACAGTGGCCTTTCGACAAGCATTTCCACCTGATACTTAACCAGAGCGTGGGTAATGGTTCGTGGGCTGCCAATGCCGATGTGAATCATGTCTATGAGACCCGTTTCGACTGGGTGCGTATATATCAGACCAACGGTATGGAGAATACAGACGGCACAGTGGGTGTGGTGAAGGTCAATGACGACAAGGCTGTGGAGGTTGTGGCTGCCGATGGCGGTGCATATATAACACCTTCGCATCCTTTGCTGGTTGAGGCTTTTGATGCCACAGGCCGCAAGGTCGGACAGGCCTTTGTTGAGGAATCCGGTTTTATGCCTCTTGCAAGCGGCGTGTATATTGTCGCTGGCTGCAAGGTTGTAGTGAAGTGACAGTCCCGGGTTTTTCCGGTGTAATATCAGGGTGCTGTGGTCCAATTTGGCCACGGCATCCTCGTATTTTTGACACTTTAAATATTTTTATGGATTATTTGCTTGGTTACAAAGGAAGATTACTCGATTTTCGTTGTATTTTCGGTAGGAATATGCTATCTTTGCAAACTGAATTGTGCCGGTGTATCATGGCGCAATCGGTAATTTGAAGATGATGAAAAATAGTATATACACTCTCATAGCGGCTGTCCTGATGTTCTGCTCTTGTGATTCTTACAACAAGATTCTCACGACAAACAACATCGACTACAAGTATGAGGCTGCAAAGGCATATTATTTCAAAGGGGACTATTCGAAGGCTGCCCAGTTGCTTGAGGGCATGGTGACACTTCTTAAAGGTAGCGACAAGGCCGAGGAGTCTTTGATACTGCTTGCTAAGTGCTACTACGATTCAAAGGATTATGATACTGCGTCGCAGTACTTCAAGGTATATTATACCAACTATCCACGTGGCGAGTTCGCTGAGTATGCCCGTTTCCATTCAGGAAAATCACTGTATATGGATATAACTGAGCCGGAACTTGACCAGTCGGGTACCTATCTTGCAATCAGCGAGTTGCAGTTGTTCATGGAGTATTTCCCGCTCAGCCCCATGCGTTCCGAGGCACAGGATATGATTGTGAGGATGCACGACCTTCTTGTTGAAAAGGATTATCTTTCGGCAAAGCTCTACTATGAGCTCGGCGACTTCATGGCATACAGGGGCAACAACTATCTTGCCTGTATCATTACTGCGCAGAACGCCCTCAAGGACTATCCTTATACCGCCATTCGTGAAGATTTGTCGATACTGATACTTCGTGCACGTTACCGTATGGCACATAATAGTGTTGAGGAGAAAAAGTACGAGCGTTACCGCGAGACTATCGACGAATATTATGCGTTCAAGACCGAATTCCCTGATAGCAAGTATCTGGATGAGGCCGAGAAATATTTCAAGGAGGCAACAAAATTCGTAAAGACTGATAATAATTAAACAATATATAGAAATGGATTACAAAAAGACTAATGCTCCATCAAACACTGTCACACGTAATATGGCAGATTTTGTAAATGAGACAGGTAATGTGTACGAGTCTGTAGCTATCATCGGCAAGCGTTCAAACCAGATTGCTGCAGAGATGAAAGAGGAATTGCTCAAGAAACTCAATGAGTTCTCATCCTCAACAGATAATCTTGAGGAGCAGTTCGAGAATCACGAGCAGATCGAGATTTCACGTTATTATGAGAGACTTCCAAAGCCTACACTCATTGCGGCTCAGGAGTTTCTTGACGGTAAGGTGTACTTCCGTGATCCTGCCAAGGATAGCGCAGAGGACGAAATCTGATAATCAGGCGTTGGTAATATGAAGTTCCGCATATATCAATTGCTCCCAGTCCTCGCAATCGCTCTTCTCATTTGGGCGATGGTAGAGCCTATAATAAAGTTCACCGAATCAAATGGTGCAGTAACGGTGATGAGCAATTTCAAGTTGCTTGCTGCTGATGGCCAGATATCAAGGTCTGTCATCGCGCTCGGTGCGTTGCTTATATTTGCTGTTGTGGTGAATGCTTTTGCCGTAGTAGTGTCATTGTTCAGTAACTTCGAGTTGCAGAAGAGGACTACAATACTCTCGCTCTTGATTCTTGCGGGATATTATATCCTCTTGCTGATCTACTCGTTCATAATGCTTGACGGTGCATCACTTGAGGTTGACCTGCCGGTGTTGTTCCCATTCTTCGGAATAATACTCAATTCCATAGCCTTCAACCTTATTCGCCGTGAGGAAGCAAGGATAATAGCAAAGGCTTCAGGTTTCCGCTTGAGAGACTGAAACAAAGTCAAGGTTTGATAAAACAGTGAGGGTGACCCAAAAGTAAATGGGTTGCCCTCTTTGCTTTTTAAGCATTTGTTCTCCGAAGTAGAGCCGGGTGTAAAAAAAAGATAGCTATTCTCTTGAGAAATAAGAGAATAGCTATTGTTTATTTGAAGGATTTTTAC
>JAFYWV010000080.1 GCA_017546505.1 Bacteroidaceae bacterium | reverse complement strand
GTAGTTGTGGCCACTCCCGACAGGGGCTATGATTTCACAGGTTGGTTTGTTGAGGGCACTGATGAGTGTGTGAGCGATGATGCAACTTATGTGTTCACAGCGTTTGAAGATATTACATTGGTTGCAGATTTTGAAAAGGAGACAAATGGTGTTTACGAAGCCGTCGACCTTGGCCTCTCGGTTAAGTGGGCAACATTCAATGTCGGTGCCACTAGGCCCGAGGAGTACGGTGGCTATTATGCCTGGGGCGAGACCGAAGAAAAAGATGATTATGCTTGGAGCACCTACAAATGGTGTAGCGGCAGTTGGTATACAATGACCAAGTATTGTGCAAATAGCAGTTATGGAACAGTTGACAATAAAACCGTACTTGACCCCGAGGACGATGTCGCCCACGTAAAATGGGGAGGTAACTGGCGAATGCCCACATTCGAAGAACAAGAGGAACTCTGTAATAACTGCACCTGGACTTGGACAACCCAAAACGGAGTAAACGGTTACAAGGTTACCGGCCCCAACGGCAACAGCATCTTCCTCCCCGCTGCGGGCTATTGCGGCGGGACAGGAGTCGGCGGCAGGGGTAGCGGCGGTGAGTACTGGTCGTCGTCGTTTTACAGTAACAGCAGCTGCAGCGCTTACTACTTGAGCTTCATCAGCGGCTACTACGGCTGGAACTTCTACTACCACCGCTACTGCGGTCAATCCGTTCGCCCCGTTTCAGAGTAATTTGCTAAGCATACCCTTGCGGTTTGCTCCCCAATTTATTTAAAGCGCACATAGCTGTGTGCTGTTTGTGCGTTTAAAATTGAAAACAAGAGGGTGTAGACCCTTTTGGGCCTTTAGGGCATAGTCGCCCTTTAGGCCTTTTTGTTTAGTAGTTGCTTTCTTTGGAATTTTGTCAAAAGAAATTTATAGCACATCAATGACTTCTATTATGGAAAATACCGTAACAAAGTGAAAAATATTAAAATATTTTAAAACAACTTGTTAGAAATGCGGAAAATTTTCTCTAAATTTGTGACGGATAATGTACTAATGTAACTCAAATTATATGCACAGAGTCGTAAAAATTTCTAAGGGGTTGAATATCAATTTGAAAGGCGCTCCTGCAAAAGAATTTACATCGGTTGAGACACCAAAGCTCTACGCTTTGATGCCGGCCGATTTTACACGTGTGACTCCAAAGGTTGTTGTTAAGCCCGAGGATGCAGTGAAGGCAGGTGACGCTTTGTTCGTTGATAAGTCTAACCCTGAATTGCAATTTGTTTCGCCGGTGAGCGGAAAAGTTGTTGCGGTTAACCGCGGAGAGAGAAGACGCGTACTTAGCGTAGTAGTTGAATCGGATGGTAAGTTCGAGTCGGTGGAGTACAAGGCACAGGATGTGCTTTCGCTCTCGGCCGATGAAATCAAGGCAAACCTTCTGAAGGCCGGTCTGTTCGGTTTTATCCGTCAGAGACCTTACGATGTTATTGCCGACCCGAAAGATGCGCCACGTGCCATCTATGTTTCGGCATTCGATTCTAAACCCCTTGCCGTTAACTTTGAGGTAGCTCTCAAGGGTAACGAAGAGGATTTCCAGGCCGGTCTTGATGCGTTGTCACGCATTGCTCCTGTTCACCTTGGTATCTGCGCTTGTCAGCAGGCCGCAGCTTTGACAGTGGCCAAGAATGTGACAACCACCATCTTCAAAGGACCACACCCTGCCGGCAATGTCGGTGTACAGATTAACAAGACAGCTCCTGTGAACAAGGGCGAGATTGTGTGGACCATCGGTGCCGAAGAGGTAATATTCATCGGTCGTTTCTTCAACAAGGGCAAGGTCGATTTTACACGTACCATTGCGCTTGCAGGTAGCGAGGTGAAGAACCCGTCATACAGCAAGGTGGTTCTTGGTGCACAACTCAGCAATATCGTTGCCGGCCGTCTCGAGAACAAGTACCCGAACCGCATTATCGACGGCAACGTTCTCACTGGCAAAAAGACAACAGCCGATGGCTTCCTTGGCGCATTCTCGACAGAGGTTACTGTAATCCCCGAGATTATGAACGACGCCGATATGCTTGGTTGGGCAGCTCCACGCTTTGGAATGTACAGCACAAGCCGCAGCTATTTCAGTTGGTTGTCACCCAAGCGCAAGTACACTATCGATGCCCGCATCAAGGGTGGCGAGCGCCATATGATTATGTCTAACGAGTATGACAAGGTGTTCCCGATGGATATCTACCCCGAGTACCTGTTGAAGGCAATCATAACCGGCAACATCGACAAGATGGAGCAGCTTGGTATCTACGAGGTTGCTCCCGAGGATTTTGCTCTTTGTGAGTTCGTCGACTCTTCTAAACTTGAATTGCAACGCATCGTTCGTGAAGGTTTGGATAAATTACGTGCAGAGATGTGCTAATTATACGAGTTTAATTTCAATGCAAAATAAAATATAGTCGTATGAAATTTTTGAGAAATTATATAGATAAAATTAAGCCGAACTTCGAAGAGGGTGGCAAGCTGCACGCTTTCCGTTCCCTATTCGATGGTTTCGAGACATTCCTGTTCGTGCCCAACGACACAGCAAAGAACGGTGTGAACATCCACGATGCCATCGACAGCAAGCGCATTATGTCGTTGGTGGTGATTGCACTTGTTCCATCACTTCTCTTGGGTATGTACAACATCGGTTTGCAGAACGCTATTGCAGCCGGTACATTGGCCGAGACAAGCTGGTTCAGTATGTTCCTCTATGGTCTGATGCTTACTTTGCCCAAGATTGTGGTTGCATACGCAGTGGGTCTTGGTATTGAGTTTACCGTTGCACAGTGGAAGAATGAGGAGATACACGAGGGTTTCCTTGTATCAGGTATCCTCATTCCAATGATTGTTCCGGTTGGTTGCCCATTGTGGGTGCTTGCCCTCGCAACAGCTTTTGCCGTTATTTTTGCAAAAGAGGTGTTCGGCGGAACTGGTATGAACATTGTGAATGTGGCACTCATTGCACGTGCGTTCATCTTCTTCGCTTATCCTTCGGTTATCTCGGGTGACAGCGTATGGGTGGCAACTGAGGCAATCTGTGGCCTTGGCTCTAATGTCGACGGTTATACCTGTGCTACAGCACTCCAGTATGTTGCAAACGGCGCAGCTCCTGTCGGTGCTGCCGGTGAGTTGTTGACATCCTGCGATATGATATTCGGTTTTATGCCGGGTTCAATAGGTGAGACAAGCGTCGTGGCCATTGCACTTGGTGCTGCACTTCTCCTTTACACAGGTGTTGCAAGCTGGAAGACAATGCTCAGTGTCTTTGTAGGTGGTATTGCAATGCTTTACGTGTTCCGGGACAAGATGCCCGAGGCTATGCCACTCTGGCACAACCTTCTCCTTGGCGGTTTCTGCTTTGGTGCAGTGTTTATGGCAACCGACCCTGTAACATCGGCCCGTACCGAGACCGGTAAATATATCTACGGTTTTGGTATCGGTGCTATGACAATCATCATCCGCGTGCTCAACCCCGGTTATCCCGAGGGTATGATGCTTGCAATCCTGTTGATGAACGTGGTTGCTCCTTTTATCGATTATTGCGTGGTGCAGTCGAATGTGAATGCCCGTGCTAAACGTGTAACTAAAAAGAACTAAAAGATATGGCAGCAAAAAAATATGTTTGCAAGGTGTGCGGTTACGTACACGAAGGCAATGAGGCACCTTCGGTGTGTCCATTGTGTAAGGCCGGTGCTTCAGAGTTCGACGCGGTGAAAGAGCCCGGTAAAAAGGGTCTTGACACCAATAGCGATCTCTATGCCATCATCTATTCGGCTGTGGTAGTAGTTATCGTTGCATTCCTTTTGGCCGGTGTTTCATCATTGTTGAAGCCAATGCAGGATGCCAACGTTGAACTTGACAAGAAAAAGCAGATACTTGCCTCTTTGAATGAGAGAAACCTTCCCGATGCGGCTGCAAAATATGATGAACTTATCGAAAAGGACATCATTGTAAATGCCCAAGGTAATGAAGTAGCCCAGGAGGGTGGTTTTAAGGTGAGCAACGATGCTGTGAATGAGAACAACCTGCCTCTTTATGTGGCTAAGGTCAACGGGGCTACAAAATACATCATTCCAATGACCGGTAACGGTTTGTGGGGTGGTATCTGGGGTTACATTGCTCTCAACGACGACTGCAATACCATCTATGGCGTCTACTTCTCACACGCAAGTGAGACACCGGGTCTTGGTGCCGAGATTGCGAGCGACAAGTTCCAGAACCGTTTTACAAAGGACAAGGATGGCAATGCTATTGTAAAGAAGGTTTTTGACGAGAACGGCAAGGTTGCACTTGCTGTCGAGAAGGGCAAGGGTGTTGCCGGTGAGAATTATCACATTGATGCCGTTTCGGGTGCTACAATCACTTGTAACGGTTTGCAGGTGATGCTTGAGAGCAAGCTCGCTCCCTATTACAATTACTTGAAGAATCAACAAAATTAATGAGGAGAAATAACTATGGGACTACTTTCAAAGAAAAATAAAGAGGCACTCAACACTCCTCTTTTCAAGGAAAACCCCGTAACCGTGCAGGTGCTTGGTATCTGTTCAGCTTTGGCTGTTACAAGCAAGCTCGAGCCGGCAATTGTTATGGGTCTTTCTGTAACCATCATTGTGGCAATGGCTAACGTAATCATCTCACTTATCCGCAATACAATTCCAATGCGTATACGTATCATCGTTCAGTTGGTGGTTGTTGCAACATTGGTAACATTGGTAAGTGAAATTCTCAAGGCCTTTGCATACGATGTGAGCGTTCAGCTGTCGGTATATATCGGTCTTATCATTACCAACTGTATCCTTATGGGACGTCTCGAGGCGTTTGCTATGCAGAACAAGCCTTGGCCTTCGTTCCTCGACGGTATCGGTAACGGTGTAGGCTATGCGATGATTCTTGTTATCGTTGCTCTTTTCCGTGAGTTCTTCGGTACAGGAGCGCTTCTTAACATCCAGATTATCCCCGAGAGCTTCTATGAGGCCGGTTATATGAATAATGGTCTTATGCTTATGACACCTGCGGCATTCATACTTATTGCCTGCATCGTTTGGTATCAGAGAGCAAAGGACAAGAGCTTGCAAGAAAAATAATTTCAGATACAGTAAAGAAAGATAATTATGGAACATTTCATTAGTTTACTTGTCCGTTCGGTTTTCGTGGACAATATGGTATTTGCCTTCTTCCTTGGTATGTGTTCGTTCTTGGCTGTATCTAAGAGCGTAAAGACTGCCATTGGACTTGGTGTTGCCGTTATATTCGTTCAGGTAATTACATTGCCTGTGAACTACTTGTTGCAGACAAAGGTTCTTGCTGCTGACGGTATTTTGGGTGTAGACCTCACATTCCTTGCGTTCATACTGTTCATTGCAGTCATTGCAGGTATCGTTCAGCTTGTGGAGATGATTGTCGAGCGTTTTGCTCCGGCTTTGTATAGCCAGTTGGGTATCTTCCTTCCATTGATTGCCGTTAACTGCGCAATTATGGGTGGTTCGCTCTTTATGCAGCAGCGCATCGGCTTGCCGGCCGAGAACTCTCAGGCTATCACTTGCCTGGCCGACTCTTTTGCTTTTGCAATCGGCTCTGGCTTGGGTTGGATGATTGCTATTGTGCTGTTTGCGGCAATACGTGAAAAAATCGAGTACAGCAACATTCCAAAGCCTTTGCGTGGTTTGGGTATCGCCTTCATCACAGTAGGTCTTATGGCAATGGCGTTTATGTGCTTCTCTGGTATTAAAATGTAATAAAGTAAGGATATGAATACACAATTGATATTTTCAAGTATAGCTGTCTTCCTTGTAATCATCCTTCTGCTGGTAGTTGTCCTTTTGGTGGCAAAACGCTTTTTGCTTCCCGGTGGCAACATCAAGGTAAAGATTAACGGCGAGAAAGAGGTTGAGGTTGCAGCCGGTGGTGCATTGCTCGGTACACTTGCCGAGAACGGCATCTTCCTTCCCTCGGCTTGTGGTGGTAAGGGCTCTTGTGGTCAGTGCAAGCTCCAGGTAACAGAGGGTGGTGGCGAGATTCTGCCATCAGAGACCAGTCATTTCACACGCAAGGAACAGCAGGCTCACTGGCGTCTGGGCTGTCAGGTAAAGTGTAAGAACGATATGGAAATCAAGGTGCCCGAGTCAGTTATGGGTGTCAAGGAGTGGGAGTGCGAGGTTATCTCCAACAAGAACGTCGCTACTTTCATCAAAGAGTTCATCGTTGCATTGCCTCCGGGCGAGCATATGGACTTCGTTCCAGGTTCATACGCGCAGATTAAGATTCCTGCATACGATATGACATACGACAAGGACATCGACAAGTCACTTATCGGTGACGAGTATCTCCCCGCTTGGGAGAAGTTCGGTTTGCTCGGCCTCAAGTGCAAGAACACCGAGGAGACAATCCGTGCTTACTCAATGGCCAACTATCCTGCCGAGGGTGACCGCATTATGCTCACCGTGCGTATTGCAACACCTCCTTTCAAGGCCGACCGCTCAGGCTTTATGGATGTACCTTGCGGTATAGCATCTTCATACATCTTCACTTTGAAGCCGGGCGACAAGGTGATTATGAGTGGCCCTTACGGCGACTTCCACCCAATCTTCGATTCAAAGAAGGAGATGATGTGGGTTGGTGGTGGTGCCGGTATGGCTCCATTGCGTGCGCAGATTATGCATATGACAAAGACTTTGAAGACTACCGACCGTGTGATGACCTACTTCTACGGTGCGCGTGCGCTCAACGAGGTGTTCTACTTGGAGGATTTCTTGCAGCTTGAGAAGGAGTTCCCCAACTTCACCTTCCACTTGGCTCTCGACCGTCCCGACCCTGCAGCCGATGCAGCGGGCGTGAAGTACACCGCAGGCTTTGTACATCAGGTTATCTATGAGACATACCTCAAGAACCACGAGGCTCCCGAGGATATCGAGTACTATATGTGCGGTCCCGGCCCAATGTCAAAGGCTGTTGTGAATATGCTCACCGACCTTGGTGTTGAGGAGAAATCTATTATGTACGACAACTTCGGCGGTTAATTCGACTGAATATAATAACAAAAACAGGCATCGCTCCATTCGGGCGATGCCTGTTTTATATATATGTTTCAATCTGCCGGTCAGGATATAGATTCAATAGACACCCTTGCCCTTATATAGTTTTTACATATACCTTACAAAAAAATGTTAAAAGAATGAACGATTGGCGAGGTGGCGTGTATGCAATTGTGAAAAAGACGCGTTTTTATAGTGAACAAAGAGGTAAGACAAAAAATCAAGTACAAATAATATGAAAAGAAGACACGTATTCACCCTTTGCCTTGTGGCAATGATGGGACTGGCATCGATGACTGCTACCGTGCAAGCACAAACAATGAATGTGGCTCCGCAAAAGGTAGAGACAGCTGTAAAAGTACATAAAAGTTCAGAATGGTATAAGGTGCAAGAACGCCTGTGGAAAGCAGAAATAGAGAAGAATTACAAGAACGAGGAGGCTTGGGGTAACTACTACCGGGCTGTGAAATACAGAAGTTGGTGTGAGAGTGTACCCGATATCAATGAGCGGCTTGATGCCATCGTTGAGGAGATGGAGAAGGCTATCCCGGATACTTACACCTATTACATCACCCGCTTTCACAATAACAACGATGCTCAGGATAATCCGGGTATGGCCAAGGCTATCAAGATGCGCCCGGATGCTGTAGATGATTATCCTACATTCATTAGTTATCTTATGCAGACCGGCGATGAAGAGATGATGCGTGACATCTTGACACGTTGGTACAATAGCGGTAGCTATTCTCCCACGCTGCTCAACTATGCCTATAATGAACTTGTTGGCCTTGCTCCCAATGCCATCATCTTTGCACATGGAGACACGCAGACATTCTCCAAACTGATATTGCAGTATGGAAAGGGCATACGCACCGATGTCACAGTTGTCAATACATCATTCTGGTTATTTACTGCCGATTACCGTTGTCACATAGAGAAGAAATTGGGACTCCCAAGTTTTGCTGAAATGGTTGACAATGGTACATACGAATGGGACAATAATGATTATGAGAAGGTAAAGGATATCGTGTATCAACATCTTATTGATAATACTGACCGTCCAATCTACTTCTCTCCAATGATGGAAACGGAAATGCCCTATTGTGCTGACAAGCTATACTCTGAAGGTCTTGTGATGCGTTACAGCAAGAAACCTTACGATAACCTGGGCATAAAACGCAGGAATTACGAAGAACTGTATCTTACCGACTACTTGCGCCAAAGTTTTTTGCCTGAGAGTTATCCTGCGGCTATAGATCGCTACAATTTTAATTATATCCCGTGCTTCAAGTCGTTGCTCGACCATTACAAGCATAGCGGTAACACCGCACGCTATAAAGAACTGCGCAGTCTGATGATGCGTATCGTGGAACAGATCAATGTGCCTGCCGAGGAAAAACAGAAGTACTATGAGGAAATCAATCGCTGACACTCTGCTAACCTTGCCCGATGCCGAACTGATGCAGCGTGTCGGGTTGGGCAATCACGAGGCTTACGAGGTGCTGTACGAGAGATATGCACGCAGGCTTGGCGGTTTCTTCCTTCGTATGCTGGCCTATGATACAGTCAAGGTAGAGGATATGGTGCAAGAACTTTTCACGCGAGTTTGGCAACATCGTGCCGGCTACCGCGCTGCTCAGCCCTTCTCGACGTGGCTCTACGCTATGGCCTACAACTTGTGTAAGAATGACTACCGCCACGAGGTGGTACGCCAAAGCTACACGGCAGAGTGTATGTTGCGCGAAGAGCCTGTAGCCACAACAGATGAGACTATTGAACGCAAAGAGATGCACCGGCTGCTGCGCAAAGCCGTACAAGCGCTACCCGAATTGCAGCGCGATGCCTTTTTGCTTCATTACGATGAAGAACTCACCGTGCCCGAGGTGGCCCGTATTGTCGGTTCCCCCGAAGGAACTGTGAAGTCGCGCCTTGCCGCGGCACTTACTGCCATCAAGAAACAAATGAAAATGAATTTATGAATTTAATGCTCTCAGAGCTTATAAATACCTATCCGGACAATGGCTTTACATACTAAAAAACTTAAGACAATATGAACGACGATGAATTGAAAAAAATAGAACAGGAGTCAACAGAACTGTTTGCTCTTTTGCGCGAGGTACGTGATGAGGATAATGTAACCGTTCGCATTCCCCCATCTCTCCCCCGTCTGAACAAAAAGTCACTACGAATCAATCCCTACTGGCTTGTAGCCGCTTCTGTACTGGGTTTTGTACTTGGAATAGCCATACCACGCGAAAATAGATGTACTTCACAGGAGTGCACTACACAATTTGCAGACACCGGCCATACCACAGGCCGTAGCCTTGCCGATGGCGATGTCAACTTTGTTTTGTTGATAAAATAGTCTTTGCTGTTTTTCAACAGATGTTGCAAAATTTGAAATGAATGCTGAAAAATGAAAGCCGCGGGTTGCACAGCCAAGAAAGTGCGCCATCTTTCCAGACTTTCCCCTTTGACTTTGGTCCCTTCGGGCGTCGACCGTTGGTTCACTTTTCAGCTATCCATATACAAGATCTAACCTACGGTGGCCGGCTTCAGTAATATTCCGCTGAAAATCCTCCCCGAATTGACTCCGAGCCTTCGGGCCGAGAAGAACTCCTCGTGATGGGTGAATGTGCATATTCCGGCAATATTTATCCTTTTGCGTTCTATACCGCACTGTTGCAGTAAACGGCAATTTGCCTCCCAAAGGTCAATGTGCCACTTCTTTCCGCCATTAATGGTGGGGTGGCGCCGTGCAATGCTATCCATTGAGAATCCTGTTGTGGCGAACTCATTGTACACCTCGTCACCAACCTCAAAGGCATCAATGGATATGCCCGGTCCTATAATGGCATCAATGTCACCGGCGCAACTTCCGTATAGTCTCTTCATCTTGTCGATGGCTTTGCATACAATCATTGCAACAGTGCCGCGCCAACCGGCATGTATGGCTGCTATTACGTCGCGTTTTGTGTCATGCAGCAGCACTGGTATGCAGTCTGCTGTAGAAACCCCGATGCAGGTTCGTTTCAGGCTGGTGATTACAGCATCCACTCCCATCAGAACTTCGGCCTGTTGGGCTTTGTCTAGCTGTATGAATGCGCAGTCTATGGCAAGAACCCTGTCACCGTGTGTCTGTCTTGGCAGAATCAGATGCTTGTCATCTATTCCTAATTCTCTGCAAAGTTCCTCTCTGCATTGTTCCACGTGGAGTTCCGTGTCGCCACAATAATGGGTGATGTTGAACCCGCCATAAGAACCGGTACCCTCTCCGCGATATGTCGAGAAGGCCAATACTGTCTCTTTGGTGTTGTATTCGAGTAACTTTGTCATTCTCTTTACCTTTTACTCCTCTCCCCCAGTCAGCGCCTTTATCTCTTCGTCAACCTTGTAAAGCTTCTCGCGGCAGAACTGTACAAGCAGCTGTGCCTCTTTTAGAAGTCCGGCAAGTTCATCAATGTCAATCTTTCCGCCCTGTATCTTGGCTGTTATCTCCTCGAGACGTGTCATAGCCTCAGCGTATGTAATCTTTTCCATATCCTGTTATTTATTTTATTACACTTGAAAATGTTCCGTTGGCAACGGTTGTCTCAACTTCTTCGCCCGGTTTCAGTGTGGCGGTGTCGCGTATGGCCTTGCCGTTCAGGCGTGTGATGCTGTAGCCCAATGAGAGTATGTGCTCGGGAGACGCTGCTTCTATGCTGCGTTGGAACAGGTCGAGCTTGTGTCGCTGTCCCTGCATAAAAAGGGCGGTTGACATCGGTATCTGTCCGGTGAGCGTATCTATACGTCGTTTCTCGTTCTCCATCCGTCGCTCAATGGCAGTTGCTATGCTGCTCTGCAGCTCTGTTATCATTGTTTCGTTTGTCAGCATTGAATGTATGAGAAACTCGGCAACTGCAGTCGGGGTCTTTGCACTTGTGTGTGCCACAATGTCCAGCACGCTCTCGTCGCGCAAATGACCAATGCCGGTTATTATTGGCAAGGGGAATTGGGCGCAGTTGTTGGCAAGGTCGTATGTGTCAAAGCATCCCAGGTCGCTTGTTGCTCCTCCACCGCGGATTATTACCACGGCATCCCAATTGTCAATGTCTTCTGCAATCTTGTCAAGGGCTGCTATGATGCCCTGTTCTGCATTGTTTCCCTGCATTGGGGCGGGGAATAGGCGGGGGTAGAATACAAAGCCGTAGCGGTTGTTCAGCAGTTGGTCGCAGAAGTCTCCATATCCGGCTGCCGTAGCCGATGAAATCACTGCAATGCGTTGCGGCAGCAGTGGCAGTTCAAGCTTTTTGTTGAGGTCTATGACACCTTCGTCTGTCAGACGTTTGATAATCTGTTGGCGGTGGCGTGCTATGTCGCCTATTGTGTATGCCGGCTCAATGTCGCAGACGTCGAGGGTGTAGCCGTATAGCTCGTGGAAACTCACACTCACCTGTAGCAAAACTTTCAGGCCTGCGGCAAAGGGTTGTCCTGTCTGTTCAAGAAAGTAGGGGCGTAGCAGCGAGTAGATGCGCGACCATATTGTACCCCGTGCTTTGGCTACCAGCTCCTGTGTCTCCTCGTCGCGCTGCACAAGCTCAATGTAGCAGTGTCCTACGGCCGTTTCGCGCACTTCGCTAAGCTCGCCTGTAATCCAATAACGCGAGGGTAGGGCATCGCTTATGACATTGTGCACAATGTTGTTGAGCGAGTAGAGGGTCAATGGTGTTTCAATGCTGTTCATCATTCTTTTGGTATCCATTGGTTTATTCCTCGCTGGTCGGCAATGAATGCACCGCCGACAACTGTGTTCCCATTGTAGAAAACCGCCGATTGTCCCGGTGTTATGGCCTGGACAGCTTCGTGCAAACGTACCAGCCAACGTCCGTCACCGACAGAAGCCGGTGCATCGCACGCAATGGGGCGGCTGCGGTAGCGCACTCTCACGCTTATGTTGCCGGGGATGCCGTCAATCCACTCGGGGCATTCTATGAGCATATATCGGGTGAGCAGTTGCTCCTCGCTTCCAAGCATAACCGTGTTCTTGGATGCGTTGATTTTTATTACGTACGCAGGGTGTCCCAGTGCTATGCCAAGCCCTTTGCGTTGTCCTATGGTGTAGAACGGGTAGCCACAGTGCTTGCCCAGTGTGCGCCCCTCACAGTCCACGAATAAGCCTCCGTTAAGGCGTTTGTCAATGTCGGGGATGTTTGCGCGCAGAAAGTCGCGGTAGTCGCCCGGGATGAAACATACCTCCATACTCTCACCCTCTTTGGCAGCGCTTTGCAGGTCGTGCTCTTTAAGGTAGGCAAGAACATCGGGCTTTTCCCAGCCTCCCAGCGGAAATATTATGCGTGACAGTTGCTGCTGTGTCAGACGCCAAAGGAAATAACTCTGGTCTTTCTTGTCGTCGTCGCCTGTTTCTATATAATATTTAGACTTTCCATCGTTGCCGGCAAGCTCCCTTTTTTTTACATAGTGCCCTGTCGCTATTTTGTCACAGCCGAGTTTGTCGGCCCACTTCTCCAGCAGGCTGAACTTCACTGTGGGGTTACAGTTCACGCAGGGGTTGGGGGTTCTGCCGCTCATATATTCATTTATGAACGGTTCAATCACTAGCTTGCGAAATTCGCCCCTCACATCTGCAACGTGGTGGGGTATGCCCAATTTGGCAGCCAGTGCTGCTGCATCTTCGGCTGCTCTCAAACCGCTGTCGCAAGTGATTAAAGTGAGCCCTTCTACTCTGTAGCCTTGCTCAAGCAGCATACTGCACACTGCGGTACTGTCTATTCCACCGCTCATTCCCACAAGCACACTCTTTTCCTTAAACATATATCCGCAATTTGATAAATTTATATATCACCATCTGCATAGTAAAAAAAAATGACTATTTTTGCAGTATATTCTATGCGTTGGCGCATTGTATATACAAAGGTATATTTTTTTTGTTGCCTCGGGGTAATATTTACAAAAATTATGAGCAATACAACGATAAAAAAAGTTCCCACCGAGCTTGGTACGGAAAAGGTCGGTAAACTATTGATGCAATATGCTATTCCTGCCATTATTGCGCAGATTGCAGCATCGCTCTACAATATGATTGACAGTGCCTTCATCGGGCACATCCCAAATGTGGGAGCCGAGGCTATATCGGGCCTTGCCACCACTTTCCCCTTTATGAACCTATCGGCAGCCTTCGGTGCTATGGTGGGCGTGGGCGGAGCAACACAGCTATCGGTCAGGCTGGGGCAACGCGACTATGACTCTGCAAAAAATATTCTCGGCAATCTTGTCACGCTTAACATTCTGGTGGGTATAGTCTTTGCGACAATATCTTTTATTTTTCTTGATGATATATTGATATTCTTTGGAGCGAGCGAGAATACACTGCCTTTTGCCCGTGACTTTATGGAGGTTATTCTGCTTGGAAATGTTGTTACACATCTCTATTTTGGCATTAATGCGGCATTGCGAGCTTCAGGACACCCTCAGCAGGCAATGTATGCAACTATAATAACGGTGGTGATGAATGTCATTCTGGCTCCTATATTCATTTTTGTCTTGGGCTGGGGAATACGCGGTGCTGCCCTTGCAACAATCTTGGCGCAGTGTACAACATTGCTGTGGCAGACAAGGCTGCTCAGCAATCCAAACGAACTGTTGCATCTTCAACGTGGTATATACAAACTCAAAAGCAGCATTGTGAAGGGTATACTGAGTATCGGTATGTCGCCGTTCCTCATAAACGCGGCAGCTTGTATGGTGGTTATCATCATCAATAAAGGCCTGCGTAGTAACAGCGACAACGGCGACCTCTCAATAGCGGCTTACGGAATATCCAATCGTATGCAGTTCATCTTTGTGATGATTGTGCTTGGTCTTACACAAGGAATGCAGCCCATTGTCGGTTATAACTATGGTGCCAAGCGTCCCGACAGAGTGAAAAAAGCATTGACACAAACGATTTTATGGGCCACTTTGGTGACAACCGTCGGTTTTGTGGTGTGTGAGTTTATCCCGGATCTTGTAGCACGTATTTTTACTACTGAACCGGCGCTAATAGAGAAGGCATCGTGGGCAATGCGTGTAATGTCTGTCTTTATGCCTGTCATTGGTTTCCAGCTTGTCACAACGAACTTTTTCCAAAGCATCGGAAAAGTAAACAAGTCTATATTCCTCTCCCTTACCCGTCAGGTACTGATGCTTATCCCGCTGTTGCTCATATTGCCTCACTATCTTGGCGAGAGAGGTGTGTGGTACAGTATGCCAATATCTGATATTGTGGCAGCTGTGCTGACGGTGGTTATGCTTGTATTGCAATTCAGAGAGTGGAAAAGTGAAAAATAAATTGAATGTGGTATGAATAATTTTGTGATAACCATAGGTCGTCAGCTTGGTAGCGGTGGCAAAGAGATTGCCGAGATGCTTGCCCGTGAGTTGGGGGTTAAATTGTATGACAAGACTTTGTTGCAAGAGGCCTCACGCGAGAGCGGCATCGATGCTGCCGTCTTTGAGATGGCCGACGAACGCGAGTCCCATTCGTTTTTTGGCAGTCTTTTCAGTATTCACGGCTCTATCTCGGAATTTATGCCCGGTGAAAGCTATCTCGACAGCGATAAACTCTTTGAGATACAGAGCGAGGCCATACGCAAGATTGCCGAAAGCGAGAGCTGCGTCATTGTAGGCCGTTGTGCCGAATATGTTCTTCGCGACCACTCGGCAATGATAAGTGTTTTTATTACAGCCGACAACGATGACCGTCTTAGTCGTATAATGGACACTCAGGGACTCGACAGGGATGGCGCAGCAGAATATATTGAGAAAGGTGACAAGAAGCGCCGTTCATATCACGACTACTATGCCACAACACGTTGGGGCGAGGCTCGTTGTTACGATATTTGTGTAAACTCTTCGCGTCTGGGGGTGGATGGCACTGTTGCATTTCTCAAACAGTTTATAAAAACACGTTTTAGTGTATGAAACGCATAGGTATCCTCTCTGACACTCACGGATACTGGGATGAAAAATATTTGTCACATTTTGCCGGTTGTGACGAGATTTGGCACGCCGGCGACATCGGCACTCCTTTAATCATCGACCGTTTGGCCGATTGTTGTCCGGTACGTGCCGTATGTGGCAATATCGATGGGCGCGAACTTCGTCTGCGCTTTGGTGAGGTGCTCCGTTTCAAGGTCGAGGATTGCAATGTGTTGATGACTCATATAGGTGGCTATCCCGGTAGATATTCGCCTTTAATACGCAAGGAGTTGTATGCTGAAAAGCCACAGCTTTTCGTGGCCGGACACTCTCACATACTCAAGGTTATGTATGATGAACAGCTCGGCTGTCTTCACGTCAACCCCGGTGCTGCGGGCAAGCAAGGGTGGCAAGCTGTGCGCACTCTTCTCCGCTTGACAATTGACGGGAGTGAAATAAAGGACCTTGAGGTTGTGGAGCTTGCCTGATGCGTCACGGTGCGTTGGTTAATTGATATTTGAAGTGAGGATAAAATTTTTTCTTCTGCGACAAAATGTTTATCTTCGCAAACCTGAATTTAGATAATAATATACACAATGGAAGCTATTGATTGGTCGAACATTGGATTCGGCTACAGAAAAACGAATTGTAATGTGCGCTGTCACTACAAGGATGGTGCGTGGGGAGATGTTGAAATATCTACCGATGAACATATAAATATTCATATGGCTGCAACCTGCCTCCATTATGGTCAGAGTGCCTTTGAGGGGCTGAAAGCTTTCCGCGGCAAGGATGGCAAGATACGCATATTCCGTCTCGAGGCCAATGCCGAGCGTTTGAGGAACAGTTGCGACGGCATTCTTATGCCACCCATCAGCACTGAACTTTTCCGCAAGATGGTTACAACGGTTGTCGAGCAGAACAAAGAGTTTGTGCCGCCATACGAGAGCGGGGCATCGCTCTATATACGCCCGTTGCTCATCGGTACAAGTGCTCAGGTAGGTGTCAATCCATCAAAAGAGTATCTGTTTGTGATATTTGTGACTCCGGTAGGCCCTTATTTCAAGAAAGGTTTTGCTGTGAACGATTGTGTAATATACCGTCATTTTGACCGTGCTGCGCCTCTTGGCACTGGCCGTTTCAAGGTGGGCGGAAACTATGCTGCAGGAATGAAGGCAAGTTGCCAGGCTCACAGCGAGGGTTATGCTTGTGAGATATATCTTGATGCAAAGGAAAAGAAATATATTGACGAGTGTGGTGCTGCCAATTTTATTGGAATAAAAGGCAACAGCTACGTGACACCAAAGTCATCATCAATCTTGCCGTCGATAACAAACAACAGCCTTATGCGTCTTGCTGCTGATATGGGTATGACGGTAGAACAACGACAAGTACCCGAGGAAGAGCTTTCTACTTTTGACGAGGCCGGCGCTTGTGGTACAGCTGCTGTTGTTTCGCCAATTGGTCGCATAGACGATATTGAGAAGGGCGTAACGTATGTGATATCAAAGGATGGCAAGCCGGGGCCTGTTCTGACAGAACTCTATACACGCTTGCGTGCAATACAATATGGTGATGTTGCCGACCCCTATGGTTGGGTAACCGTCCTCGAATAATGAAAAAATAGTATGGGAAAAGGAAAACTGAAGAAATTTGCCGATATGGCAGCCTACCCGAATGTTGTTGAGCATCCATACTCAACGATTGACAATGTGGATTTTCCACTCAAAGGCTGTTGGGGGCGTGACTTTTTCAAGAATGACAATCCGATAGTTCTGGAACTTGGCTGTGGCAGGGGTGAGTATACAGTGGCTCTTGCACGCCGTTTCTCCGAGAAGAACTTTATTGGTGTGGATATAAAGGGTGCGCGTATGTGGACCGGTGCTACTGATGCTCTTGAGGCAGGCCTCTCCAATGTGGGTTTCCTGCGCACGAATATAGAGATTATAGACCGTCTTTTTGCTGCCGGAGAGGTGAGTGAGATTTGGCTCACTTTCCCCGACCCGCAGATGAAGAAACTGACAAAGCGCCTCACTTCATCACATTTCCTTGCACGTTACAGGAATATTCTCACAGACGATGCTGCTGTGCATCTGAAGACCGACAGTAATTTTATGTTCACCTATACAAAGTATATTGCCGAGGTGAATAACTTGCCGGTTGTGGAGTGTATCGACGATGTGCACGGACAGCCTGAGGTGAGTGATATTCTGCAAATACGTACCCACTACGAGTCGCAGTGGATTGCACGCGGAATAAATATTAAATATATTTCGTTCAATTTGCCTGCTATGGAGCAGTATGCCGAGCCGGATATAGAGATTGAGATGGATGAATACCGCAGCTATGGGCGCAGCAAGCGCAGCTGCCTGGAAACAAGCAAATAAAAATAGAAAAAATGTTCAAGCATATTGTAATGTGGCGCTTTGTTGACGGCGCAAACGGAAAGAGCAAGCAACAGCACGCGCAGTGGGTGAAGGAGCATCTTGAGGCTCTTGTAGGTGTAATTCCCGAGATAAAATCGCTTGAGGTGGGTGTCAATGTATGTGTGGCGGGCACCGCATACGATGCTGTGCTTGTATCGGCCTTTGAGAGTGCCGATGCTATGGAACGCTACAAGGTACACCCTGCGCACGTTGAGGTGGCTGCCTATTTCAAAGGGATAACCGAAGGCCGTGCCGAGGCTGATTATGAAATTTGATGATTATGGCATTATATCCAAAACTGATAATGGATGCGCTTGAGAAAGTGCGCTATCCGGGAAATGGAAAGAATCTTGTCGAGGCCGGTATGGTCGATGACAACATACGCATCGACGGAAACAAGGTCTCTTTTTCGCTCATCTTTGACAAACCGACCGACCCTTTTATCCGTTCGGTGGTGAAGTCGGCCGAGGCCGCAATACACCTTTATGTCGGTAAGGAAGTTGAGATAGAGGGTAATATAAGTGTTGTCAGCCGTCAGGCTATGCGTCCCGAGGTGGGCAAGTTCCTGCCACAGGTGAAAAATGTAATAGCAATATCGTCGGGCAAGGGAGGTGTTGGTAAATCTACAGTTTCGGCAAATCTGGCAATTGCCTTGGCACGCTTGGGTTATAAAGTGGGTTTGTTGGACGCCGATATCTTCGGCCCTTCAATCCCAAAGATGTTCAGTGTTGAGGATGCACGTCCTTACAGTGAGAATATCGATGGGCGTGACCTTATTCTCCCCATTGAGAAATATGGTGTAAAATTGTTGTCGATTGGCTTCTTTGTCGACCCCGACCAGGCAATTTTGTGGCGTGGAGGTATGGCAAGCAATGCCTTGAAACAGCTTATTGCCGATGCTGCTTGGGGCGACCTTGACTATTTCCTCATTGACTTGCCCCCCGGAACAAGCGACATCCACCTCACTATTGTGCAGTGTCTTGCCCTGACAGGTGCTGTTGTGGTGACAACACCTCAGGAGGTTGCACTGGCTGCAGCAATAAAGGGTGTCAATATGTTTGTCAATGACAAGGTGGCTGTGCCCATTCTTGGTTTGGTTGAGAATATGGCCTGGTTTACACCGGCCGAACTGCCTGAGAATAGATATTATATATTCGGCAAAGATGGTGGCAAGCGTATGGCTGAATCGTACGGCATACCTCTCATTGGCCAGATTCCTCTTGTGCAGAGCATCTGTGAGAGCGGTGATGCCGGTGTGCCGGCAGCAATGAGGGCCGATACTCCCGACGGGCAGGCTTTTATGCAGGTTGCTGCGGCATTGGTGGAACAGACTGTCAAGCGTAATGCTGAGTTGCCGGAGACAAAAATAGTGGGAACGAAGTGAGTGTACACTTTGTCTTCTCGTATTAACAAATCATCAGCGAGGCAACAGCCTCGCTGATGATTTGTTATTTTACACTTTCAACCTGAAAGTAAAAGTATATTGCTGCTGTGATTAAAAGCAACCCTATGCTGCCATATATCCACCGCGCTCCGTTGCGGCCGAATTTCTTTACCATAAAACGGCTGTTGTCGGCTGTGAAAAACCAATCACTGTTTAGTATTGATGCCAATAGAGCAATGCAGCCTGTGAGCAGAAATATGGCTTGTACTACATTGTGCAGTATCATTGCCGTCTGTTATTCCTGCGGAGTCCAACCTTGTGCCTTCAACTGCATCTCCACGCCGTCGCGTGTTATGAGGGCAAGCCCCATTGTCTCGCTTACGATGTGCCCTATGATGCGCACATCCTTCATTGCCGCAACCTTCTCGTGGTCGGCAATGGGAACGGTGAACAGCAGTTCGTAATCCTCTCCACCTCCCAAGGCGCAGGTTACTACGTTGAGGTTCAGTTCCTCGGCCATAATTGCTGTCTGGTAGTCGATGGGGATGCGCTCCTCGTATATTCGGCAGCCTACATTGCTCTGCTTGCAAATGTGCATAAGCTCCGATGCAAGGCCGTCGCTGATGTCCATCATTGCAGTCGGTTTGATGTTTTCGCTGCGCAGCTTCTCCACAATCTCTTTGCGTGCCTCGGGCTTCAGCTGGCGCTCAAGGATATACTCCTTGCCTGAGAAATCGGGTTGCATATCCTTGTCTGCTGTGGCAATCTTTTCACGTTCAAGCAGTTGAAGTCCCATATATGCGGCTCCCAAGTTGCCGGTGACGCAAATAAGGTCGGTCTCTTTTGCTGTACTTCTTTTTACGGCAGTACCTTTTGGTGCTGTACCCGTTGCTGTGATGCTGATGGCAAGGCCGGTGAGTGACGATGTTGTGTCGCCGCCGACGATGTCCACTCCGTACTGCTCACAGGCAAGCCTGATGCCGGAGTATAGCTCCTCAATATCTTCTATACAGAACTTGCGGCTGATACCTAGCGACACGGTTATCTGCTTTGGGGTGCCGTTCATTGCATATATGTCGGATATGTTTGCCACAACAGCTTTGTAACCCAGGTGCTTGAGGGGGAAATATGTGAGGTCGAAATGCACTCCCTCCATAAAAAGGTCGGTGGTGATGAGTACCTCCTCGTCTGCTCCGAACTGCAGTATAGCAGCATCGTCGCCAACACCCTTTACGGTCTCTTTGTTTACTGTTGCGAGGTCTTTTGTCAGGCGCTCGATGAAGCCGAATTCTCCAAGTGATGAAATCTCTGTTCGTTTTGTCGTGTTCATATCTTCTTATGCGCGGTTAACGATTTCGCGGAAAATGGTTGTCATCTTTGGTTGTGCCTCGTCTGCAGCCTTCTGAACCTCCTCGTGGCTGCACTCCACAACGATGCCCTCAACTCCAAGGTCGGTGATTACCGAGATGCCGAATACGCGGATGCCGCAGTGACGGGCAACAATGACCTCGGGGACAGTTGACATGCCTACAGCATCGCCACCCATACGGTGGAACATACGGTATTCGGCAGGTGTTTCAAATGTAGGTCCTTGTGTGCCAAGATATATACCCTCAACAACGCGGATACCCTTTTCGGCAGCAATCTCCTTTGCCATTGCGATGAGGCTCTTGTCATAAGCTGCACTCATATCGGGGAAACGGTCGCCATAAGGGATATTCTTGCCGCGCAACGGATGCTCGGGGAAGAAGTTTATGTGGTCATTGATAATCATAAGGTCGCCGATGAGGAAATCGGGGTTCATACCTCCCGCAGCGTTTGATACAAACAGTGTCTTGATGCCCAATTCGCGCATAACACGTACCGGGAATGTCACCTCTTTCATAGAGTAGCCCTCATAGAAATGGAAACGGCCCTGCATTGCCATAATCTCCTTGTTGCCAAGCTTGCCGAAGATTAGCTTGCCCGAATGCCCTTCTACTGTTGATAGCGGGAAATTGGGGATGTCCTTGTATTCAATCTCATATTTGTCGGTAATCTCGTTTACAAGGCTGCCGAGGCCTGTGCCGAGGATTATTGCGGTCTCGGGGGCTGTTGTCATTTTTCCTCTAAGGAATTCAGCTGTTTCTTGAATTTTCTGTAACATAATCGTAAATATTTTTGTTAAACAATTTTTCTTCTCCGTCCAAAAATTCAACCTCGATTGGCATAGCATAGATGTTTTCTCGTACTATGCGTGGAAGGTCTATGCGGTGTTTTATTCTTGTTGCATCTTTTTCGGTGGTGATGATGGCAGAGCATCCTCTCTTTATAAAATGCTTGGCGATGTCATCAAGTTCGGCGGTACTGAAGTTGTGGTGGTCGCCATACTGCATAAGTTCAACTTCAGCTCCATATCTTTCAATTTCGGCTTTCAATGGCTGTGGCTTTGCAATGCCTGTGACAAGCAGTATGCGGCTCTTTTTCTCTATGACGGCACCGGTAGCCGCATCCTCTTTGAATAGGGGATAGGGGGTGCCGTAGCGTACCGTTGAAAAATATACGGGAATATTCTTTTTTTTCTTGATATAACGACGATAGGCGGCTTTCTGTTCGTCAGTTATATTTTTACATTTCGTAAATATGACGATGTCGGCCCTCCTTATTCCTGCCGGGGTCTCGCGTAGACGCCCGAACGGTAGTACGCAATCTCTCCACAGCGGGCGGTTGCTGTCTATGAGCAGTATGTACAAGCCTGCATTCACATAGCGGTGCTGATAGGCATCGTCGAGCAGAATTGCCTGTAATGATTTGTTCTGGTGAGTGAGCCTCTCAATGCCTTCGACCCGCTTTTCACACACTGCAACATCAATGTCGTGGAATTTCTCTTTTATCTGGAACGGTTCATCGCCAATCTGCTCCATTGTCGACTCTTTGCCGGCCTTGATATATCCTTTGCTTCTCCTCCCATAGCCTCTGCTCAGCACTGCTATTCTGTAAACCTTGTTCAAAAGCCCTACAATATATTCAATGTGTGGCGTCTTTCCTGTTCCTCCAACAGATATGTTTCCCACACAGATTGTGGGAATATTGAATTTGCGGCTTTCGAGCACTCCGGTGTCAAAAGCCTTGTTCCTTGCTGCCATAATCCAAGAATATGGGTTTATGGCATCTGTCAGTGTGCGCAAAAAATCTCTTTTCACATTAAGGGAATTCCTATGTTGGTGTTCCTTTATGCAAAAGTAAAGAATAAATTATAAATGTCTATAACCTTTTCTTCGTTTTTTGTGTTGCTTGTTCTTTGACAATGTTAAAAAATCTTATAATTGTGGTTTTTTTGCTATTGAGGCAATGATTTTCTAATAAATGTTTACCGATTCGAAAAAAAAAACTACTTTTGTCGTGAAATAAAGTGTTGTATTGCAAAAAAAGTTGTAACTTGCAACCCGATTAGCTGCCGACGGTATTCAGGGAAAGATGCTCGAGTGGTTGAAGAGGCACGCCTGGAAAGCGTGTATACGTCAAAAGCGTATCGGGGGTTCGAATCCCCCTCTTTCCGCAGATGTTTGAATGAATTAACTTAAAATATTAATCTAAAAAATTAAACAAAATGAAAAAGCTTTTTGCAATCGTTGCAATGTTGGGCTTGTTCGCTACAGCCCAGGTTTATGCTCAGGATGCAACTCCTGTAGCTACATCAGAAGATGCAGTTACCGCTATCAGCGATTCTACTCCAAATGATTCAGTTCCTGCAGAGGCTCCGGTAGCCGAGGAGGCAACAGAAGAGGCTCCTGCAGCTGAGGAGGCTGTTGTTGCCGAGGGTGGTATCCTTGGTGTACACAAAGGTTTGAAGACCAAGTTCATTGAGGGTGGTCCTGAGTTTATGGCGCTTGTATCAATCGCATTGGTGATTGGTCTTGCTTTCTGTATTGAGCGTATCATCTATTTGAGCCTTGCAAAGGTTAACGCAAAGAAACTTATGGGCGCAATCGCAGACGCACTTTCAAAGGGCGACGTTGAGGCTGCAAAGGAGATTTGCCGCAACACTGCAGGTCCTGTAGCTTCTATCTGCTATCAGGGTCTTCTCCGCATCGACGAGGGTCTCGACACAGTTGAGCGTTCAGTAGTATCTTACGGTAGCCTTCAGTCTGCTATGCTTGAGAAGGGTTGTTCTTGGATCACATTGTTCATCGCGATGGCTCCATCACTCGGATTCTTGGGTACTGTGATCGGTATGGTTATGGCGTTCGATACAATCCAGCGCGAGGGTGACATTTCTCCTACTATCGTTGCCGGTGGTATGAAGGTGGCTCTTATCACAACTATCTACGGTATTATCGTAGCTCTTATCCTTCAGGTATTCTACAACTTTATCCTCACCAAGATCGAGGCTATCGTTGCTGATATGGAGGATTCTTCAATCACTTTGCTCGACTTGCTCACAAAGTACAACCTCAAGAAGTAATAACAGCTAAATAAACAAAACTTATGAAGGCTGATTTGTATTCAAAAATATCAAAGTATGTCCTCTATGCCTTTGCAGCCATCATTTTGGTTGTCTTTGCGCTCTTCTTCTTTGCAGGCGAGCCATTGGTATTGGAGCAGACATCAGAGGCCGGTGAGGTAACCGAGTTGCCTTATCCCCAGTTTATGGAGCCCTCTCTGTATCTGTGCTATGCAATGTGTCTTATTACAATGTTGCTTGTGTTCGTTTTCGAGACAGCAGCTGCCGTAAAAAATATGATGCACAGCACACAGGGCTTGCTTAAGAAAGTTATACGTATTGTGGTTGTTGCAGCAGCTATTGTTGCCCTCTACTTCGTATCTCCTACAAAGCTCGATTTCGTGCTCTACTTGCAGTATGCATTGTTCGGCATTGCGGCATTGTGTATGATTTTCAGTTTCGCAATCTCAAAAATGCGTTCTTGATTAACCCTTTTATAACTGAGTTAGATAATGGGAAAAAGTAAAAGAAAAGTTCCGGGAATTAACGCCAGCTCAACAGCGGATATCTCGTTCATATTGCTCATCTTTTTCTTGGTCGTGACATCAATGAACTCGAACTTTGGTTTGCAGGTGATGCTGCCAAACCCTCCTGATGAACAACAGCAGGATGACCCCGAGGTTCACGAGCGCAACCTTTTGAAGGTGTATGTGAATATGGACAACGAGATAATGGTTACCGCGGGTAAGTTGAGAGAGGGTGAAAGACCGTTGATGCTCAAGGTCGACGAGCTCGAGGAGTTGCGTGAGTTGGCCAAAGAGTTCATCACAGCCAATACCCCCGGCGGTAAGGTTAATGAAAACTATCCCGAGCCAAAGAAGAAGTTGGATACTATAACCTATATCAACGATGCAGGTCTCGAAATACTCTATCCTAATGGGGTAAGTAACATCGTAAGAAACAACCAGCACGTTATAACCTTGCAGACCGACCGTTCTACAAAGTACGAGGTTTACTTTAAGGTGCAGGAGGTTCTCTACAGCGCATACAACGATTTGCGCGATGAGTTTGCAAAAGAGGTTTATGGTGTACAGGATCCAGAGAAGCAGCTTACAGCCGACGAACTCGAGTTGTGCCGTCGCCGTTATGTAAATATGATTTCCGAGGCTCAGCCTATTGAAATTGGTAAGAGAAAGTAACTATGAGTAAATTTAGCGACAAAGGAAAGGCAGAAATGCCTGAATTGAATACCTCGTCATTGCCCGACTTGATATTCTCTATTCTGTTCTTCTTTATGATTGTAACGTCTATGCGTGAGCAGGAAGTAAAGGTGCAGGTGGAGTTGCCAAAGGGTACTGAGTTGACGAAGTTGGAGCGCAAATCTGCGATTACAAACATCTATATCGGTACTCCTATGAACAACAAGGAGAGCCAGGAGGCCGGCATTCAGCTCAATGACCGCCAGCTTTCACGTCGCGAGGTCAACAACCTCAAGGCGTATATCGTAGAGGAGAAGGAGCGCTTGGGTTCTAAGGCTGCTAAAATGAAAGTGGCTCTTAAGATTGATAACAATATTGATATGGGCCTTTTGTCTGATGTCAAGATGCAGCTGCGTAAGGCTTATGCTCTGCAAATCTTCTACTCGGCCAACGAGGAGAAAAATAACGGACAGTAATCCCAATTGGTATTCCTGATAAAAAGTCAGTGGCATCATCGTTGTGATGATGCCACTGACTTTTTTATTTTATGTTAGTTGAACACGCTGATTGTGTAAATATAAGTCTGTATCTCTGGTTATTTCCTTTTTGAATATGTTACAAAGCGGTAGCAGAGGTTATGCTTCTCGTCAGTGGTGTGCTCTTCTTGCTCAATGATTTCCCATTCGCTCTTTGTGAATAGTGGAAAGAATGCATCGGCTTCTTTTGGAGTGTCTTCAACCTCTGTCAGGCAAAGGATGTCTGCAAGTGGCAGGGCTGTCCTGTACAGCATCTCTCCGCCGATAATGTAGACGACCTCTTCGTTGGTGCAATTGGCCAATGCTTCCTCTAAAGAGCTGAATGTCTCGCAGCCCGGGAACTCCTTCTCCTTGCGAGACAGTACTATGTTGCGACGGTTGGGCAGTGCACCTTTAGGCAATGAACGGAACGTGTTGCTGCCCATAATGATAGTATGCCCCGTGGTCAGTTCCTTGAAGCGCTTAAGGTCGTTGGGCAGCCAATATATTAGTTTGTTCTCAAACCCTATGGCGTTGTTCTTTGCTATTGCAGCTATTAGTGCTAACTTATACATAGTATGGGCTTAAACTGCTACAACGCCCTTTATGTGTGGGTGGGCATCGTAGTTCTCGAGTGAAAAATCTTCGAACTTGAAAGAGAAAATATCCTTTACATCCGGGTTTATCACCATATTCGGCAGTTTCTTTGGCTCGCGTGTGAGCTGTAGCTTTGCCTGCTCGATGTGGTTGAGGTATAGGTGCGCATCGCCCAATGTGTGGATGAATTCTCCGGCTTTCAATCCTGTCACTTGTGCCATCATCTGCAACAGTAGCGCATACGATGCAATGTTGAACGGCACTCCCAAAAAACAATCGGCGCTGCGCTGGTATAGTTGCAGGCTCAGCTTGCCGTCGGCGACATAGAACTGGAACATTGCGTGGCAAGGCGGAAGGTTCATATTCTTTATATCTCCCACATTCCAGGCATTTACTATTATTCTTCTCGAATCGGGGTTGTGTTTTATTGTCTCCACAACCTCTTTTATCTGGTCTATGTGTTCACCGTCATACCCCGGCCAGGAACGCCACTGATAGCCGTAGATGTGTCCAAGGTCGCCGTTCTCGTCGGCCCATTCGTTCCAGATGCGTACTCCGTTCTCTTGCAGATATTTGACATTGGTGTCACCGTTCAAGAACCACAGCAGTTCGTGTATGATTGACTTCAGGTGCAGTTTCTTTGTTGTCAGGCAGGGGAAGCCCTCTTCAAGGTTGAAACGCATCTGGTGTCCGAATACGCTTATGGTTCCGGTTCCGGTGCGGTCGTCTTTCTTTGTACCTTCTGTCAGGATGCGTTCAAGCAGATTAAGATATTGTTTCATTTCTTTTGTTTTTTTCAAAATGTGAACCCCCTTCTGTGTGGCTTTGATTTGTCACAGGTCAAGGTGTATATATTCGCAAAGATAAGCTTTCGTTGCGAATATTCCTATTGTTGAAAGTTAATTTTATTTTGTTGCATAAACTTGCAGTTAAACTTGCATTTTTTTGTTGTTTGAGCTATTTACTGTCATATTTTTTGTATCTTTGCTTCGATAATGCCTTTTTGTGCACTTGTTGCATGGCGTATAAATTGGAGGATGAACTATGAAACTGAACACAGCCTTTGTCGACAGGACCGAGCTTCTTTTTGGAAAAGAGCGCTTTGCGCGTTTCATAGAGGCTCTTGAAGGTGAGCCTGTGGTCAGTTTGCGCTACAATGTGTCAAAGCAGATGCCGGACAACAGTAATGCTATGGTGCCTTGGGCTGCCAATGGACGCTATTTGTCATCCCGTCCGGTGTTCACCGCCGACCCCCTGTTCCACGCAGGGTGTTATTACGTGCAAGAGGCATCGTCAATGTTCATTGAACAGTTTGTAAAGCAGTATGTGGACACTCCTGTCCGTGCTCTCGACCTGTGCGCCGCTCCTGGTGGCAAGACAACTCATTTGCTGTCGCTGCTGCCCGAAGGTAGCCTTCTTGTGTCGAATGAGCCGGTGCCGCAGCGTGCCCAGGTGCTTGCCGAGAACGTTATAAAATGGGGCAATCCATCATCTGTCGTTACCCGTAATGAGCCCGCCGACTTTGGTAGCTTCGGAAACTTTTTCGACTTGATTGTCGTCGATGCTCCTTGCTCGGGTGAGGGAATGTTCCGCAAGGACCAGGGTGCAGTCGAACAGTGGAGCCTCTCGAATGTGGAGCAGTGCGTCAGACGCCAAAGACGAATATTGGCCGATATATGGCCGACATTGCGTCCCGGTGGCATTTTGATATACAGCACCTGTACATTCAATAGCGAAGAGAATGAGGAGTGTGTCGAGTGGATAGCAACCGAGCTTGGTGCTACTCCGTTGCCGGTGAACATCGCCGAAGAGTGGGGTGTTACCGGAGCGCTTGCCGGTGAGTTGCCGGTCTATCGCTTTTTGCCGGGTTACACAGCCGGGGAGGGTTTCTTCATTGCAGCGCTCCGCAAGGAGGGTGATGCCCCTCTGTCTCAGCCGCGCCAGCAACGTTATCAGCCGGTAGCGTCAAAATTGAAGGCAACGTTCCAGGGGTGGGTGACATCCTCTGCCGGATATGATTTTCTACAGCAGGGCGATAGGGTGATTGCAATGCCGTGTGAACACACAAATGCAATGCTTGCGCTGCAACAAAAGATGAAAGTGCTGCATTGTGCATTGCCGCTTGCCGACGTGAAGAACAATAAACTCATACCGTTGCATCAGTTGGCTATGAGCAATGCTTTGTGCAAAGAGGCATTTGCACAGGTCGAGCTTGAACGTGAACAGGCACTTGCCTATCTGCATCGTGAGGCATTGGCTTTTGAGCAAGCGCCTGTTGGCTATCTGTTGCTCACATACAAGGGCGTGCCGATAGGCTTTGCAAAAAATATTGGAAACAGGGCGAATAACCTCTACCCGGCCGAGTGGAGGATAAGGAAAAACCCTGTAGAACTTTGAAAAACGAATAAAAAATATAGAAATGAAAAGATTGTTTTTGTCATTATTCCTGTTTGTGATAGCGTTGCAGGCAGGTGCGCAGCAACCGGTTAGAGTTACTCACGAGGTTACTCCCGAGGGTGTTATTGAGTTTATTGCAGAAATAGAACCGGGGTACTATATGTACTCGACCGATATTCCCAAGGGCGGCCCAAAGCCTACCTATGTGAAGTTCTCAGAGCTCGAGGGCGTTGAACTTGTCGGCGAACTCGTTCCGCTTGAAGAGCCAATGTCAAAATATGAATCTGTGTTCAATATGCAGGTGACATACTTTGAGGAGTATGCTGTTTTTGCTCAAAAAATCAAAGTTCTTGATGAGAACTTCTTTATGAAAGGTACTTTGCACTACCAGTCGTGCGGTGCAATGGGTTGCGTTCCCGGCCGTTACGACTTTACAATCTCCAACGGCGAGGTTGCAGTGGCACCCGCTGCACAGGTTGGCGAGGGTGATGCAGCATCAGAGGTTGTTGCCGAGTCAAAGCCTGCCGATGCAGAGATTGACCCTTGGTCACCTGTCGAGATGCCAAAGAAGAGCAGCCATTCATCAATTTGGGTAACCTTTATTCTTGGTTTCGGTGGTGGATTGCTGGCATTGCTCACTCCTTGCGTGTGGCCAATCATTCCAATGACAGTGAGTTTCTTCCTCAAGCGTTCAAAGGCCAAGAAAGAGGCGGTTCGCGAGGCTTTGATATACGGTGCATCAATCGTGGTAATCTATCTGTTGCTTGGTCTTGCAGTGACTTTGATTTTTGGTCCTGCGGCCCTCAACGAGCTTGCAACCAATGCATTCTTCAATGTATTCTTCTTCCTTATGTTGCTTGTCTTCGGTGCTTCGTTCCTTGGTGGCTTTGAAATCAAGTTGCCATCATCCTGGACAAACAAGGTCGATGAAAAGGCCGGCAACACCACAGGTATGCTCAGCATCTTCCTTATGGCTTTCACGCTTGCATTGGTGTCATTCTCTTGCACAGGTCCAATCATCGGTTTCCTGCTTGTTGAGACAGCGACTTCGGGCGATATCTTTGCTCCGGCGGTCGGTATGTTCGGCTTTGCCCTTTCACTTGCATTGCCTTTCACACTCTTTGCAATCTTCCCCTCATTGCTCAAGCAGACACCGCGCTCAGGCGGTTGGATGAATACCATAAAGGTTGTTCTTGGCTTTGTTGAAATTGCATTCGCCTTGAAGTTCCTTTCTGTTGCCGACCTTACAAAGGGATGGGGCATCCTTGACCGTGAGACATTCCTTGCTTTGTGGATTGGCCTGTTCATCCTTCTTGGTATGTATCTGCTGAAGATAATCCGTATGCCACACGACGACCCCAGCGACAGGAATACAAGTGTTACAGGCTTCTTTGGTGCACTGTTGTCATTTGCTTTTGCCGTATATATGATACCTGGTCTGTGGGGTGCGCCTTGTAAAGCTATCAGTGCATTTGCTCCACCAATGTTCACACAGGATTTCAGTATGTATGACAATACATTCAAATCGGACACCCACGATTATGATGAGGCAATCCGTATGAGCCGTGAGCAGAACAAGCCAATCTTCCTCGACTTTACCGGTCACGGCTGTGTGAACTGCCGCGAGATGGAGACAGCGGTGCTTGGCGAGGCTGCCGTGCTTGATATTTTGCAAAAGGACTACATTGTCGCTTCTCTTTATGTCGATGACAGAGCACTCCTTGATGAACCTTTTGTGGGCAAGGATGGTTTGGAATATAACGAGGTCGGTGAAAAATGGAGCTATCTGCAGCAACATAAATTCGGTGAACTTTCACAG
Source organism: Bacteroidaceae bacterium (assembly GCA_017546505.1). Lineage (GTDB taxonomy): Bacteria > Bacteroidota > Bacteroidia > Bacteroidales > Bacteroidaceae > HGM04593. The sequence goes on along the minus strand of JAFYWV010000080.1, from coordinate 23,517 downwards.
CCATTCTATGTACTTGTCGACTCTAATGGACAGCCTTTGAACGGCTCTTTCGCATTCAAGAAAGATGTCGGTGATTTTGTTGACTTCCTCAAAGAGGGTTTGAAAAATTATAAGAGGTAACACCGTTGCTGTTTCTTCTCCGTTGGTGCAACGGTAATGATATAGTGATTGATTATGAATTTGACACCATTTGCAAAGCCCCTCTTTAATGGTAGGGTGAAGAAAATAGAAAGATATGCAACCGCCACCGAGGCTATTCAGCGCGATGTGCTGAAACGCCTTGTCGGTGAGGCTGTTTCTACCGAATGGGGTATAAAGCATAACTATTCCGATATAACACAGTACGAGCAGTTTGCCAAGCAGGTAGGTGTTCAGGATTATGAAACGTTGAAGGGCTACATCGACCGTATGCGTCGTGGCGAGAGGGATGTTCTTTGGAAAGGTGGTTGCAAGTGGTTTGCAAAATCCTCCGGCACAACCAACGACAAGAGCAAGTTCATTCCTGTTACCCCCACAGGGTTGCAGAATGTGCACTATAAAGGTGGCTTTGATGTAGTTGCAACCTACGTGGCCAATAATCCCGATAGTCGCATCCTCTCTGGCCGTGCACTTATTTTGGGTGGCAGCCATTCCCCCAACTACAATTTGCACAACAGTCTTGTCGGCGATTTGAGCGCAATACTCATTGAGAATTGCAGCCCATTTGTGAATATGCTGCGTGTTCCAAAGAAAGAGATTGCTCTTTTGGGCGACTTTGAGGAGAAGATGGACAAGATTGCCCGCAGCGCCTCTGTCAAGAATGTAACCAACCTCTCCGGAGTCCCCTCCTGGATGATGGCTGTGCTCAAGCATTTGCTCGATGTCACCGGCAAGAGCAGTGTCGATGAGGTATGGCCTAATCTCGAGGTCTTTTTCCACGGAGGTGTGGCCTTCACACCCTATCGCAAGCAGTATCACCAGCTCATACGCAACAGCAATATGAAGTATGTCGAGACATACAACGCCAGTGAGGGCTTCTTTGGAATACAGAACGACCCGCTCGACCCGGCAATGTTGCTTATGATTGACTATGATACATTTTACGAATTCATACCTTTTGAGGACATCGGTTCACCAAGCCCGCGCGTGTTGCCGCTTTGGGAGGTCGAGGTCGGCAAGAACTATGCAATGCTCATATCTACATCGTGCGGTCTATGGCGTTATATGATTGGTGATACAGTGCGTTTTACGAGCAAAGACCCCTATAAGATTGTTATCTCGGGGCGCACAAAACACTATATCAATGCCTTTGGTGAGGAGCTGATTGTGGAGAATGCCGAGAAAGGCCTGGAAAAGGCTTGCAGTGAGACAGGGGCTAAAGTTCTCGATTACACCGCTGCGCCGGTGTTTATGGATGCCAATGCACAGTGCCGTCATCAGTGGCTCATAGAGTTTGCCGAGCCGCCTACATCGGTTGAAACCTTTGCACAGATATTGGACACAACCCTGCAACAGATAAATTCCGACTACGAGGCCAAGCGGTATAAGAACAAGACAATGCAGCAGCTTGAACTTGTCGTTGCGCGCGAACATCTTTTCAGCGATTGGCTGAAAAGCAAAGGAAAACTGGGCGGTCAGCACAAAGTGCCACGTTTGAGTAACAGCCGTCAACATATTGAAGAACTACTTGAGATGAACAAATAATGAAAATCAAGGAAATTGTAATGTCGCTATTGTTGGCACTTCTGTTTGTAGCTTGTGCCAGTATCGGAACGCCTGATGGTGGTCCTTATGACGAAGAGCCCCCGGTTCTTCTCAAGGCTACTCCTGCGTTGAATGCAACAGGTGTGCAGACAGCCAAGATTACAATGGAATTCGATGAGAATGTAACCTTGGAGAAAGCCTATGAGAGCGTTGTCGTCTCTCCGCCTCAACAGCAGATGCCCGAGATTAAATACAGTGGAAAAAAGGTAACCGTTGAACTGTTCGACACCTTGAAACCCAACACCACCTATTCGATAGATTTCGGCAATTCGATAGTGGATAACAACGAAGGCAATCCTTTTGAGAACTTTGCATACGTCTTTTCAACCGGAACAGAGGTCGATACATTCGCCGTTTCGGGAACAGTGCTCAATGCCGAGAATCTTGAACCAATCAAGGGTGTCGTTGTTGGTCTGCACTCTTGTCTCGACGACAGCGCATTTACAAAGTTGCCTTTTGAGCGTGTCTCGCGCACCGACTCACGTGGCCGTTTCACGATAAAAGGTATTGCACCGGGCAAGTATCGTGTATATGCACTCTCCGATGCCAACCAGAACTTCTTGTTCGACCAGAAGAGCGAGGCGATAGCCTGGCTCCCTACCATCGTTGAGCCTACGGCAGCCCCTGCTGTACGCCCCGATACAATCTGGCGCGACAGCACCACCATCGACACGGTGCGCTTTGTCAACTACACACGTTTTATGCCCGATGACCTCATACTTCGCGTGTTTAATGAGTCCTTTGTTACTCAATATCTCATAAAGCAGACACGCGACCCGCATAATAAACTGACGTTCTTTTTTGCAGCACCCAATGAAGAGTTGCCACAACTCGAAGGGCTCGGCTTTGATTTTACCGATGCCTATGTGCTTGAAAAAAATGCCAGAATGGATACACTGGTATATTGGCTCAAGGACTCGATGCTCTATCGCAATGATACTTTGGCGCTGAAACTCACATACAAGGTCGTTGACGACTCGGGAAAGGTCGTGGACCGTCACGACACACTGAGCATCTCGTCCAGGAGACGTTGGGCTACTGTGCAGGAGCAACAGCAGAAGAAGTACGAGGATGATGTAAAGGCCTTTATGCGTAAAGCCAAGCGTGAAGCCGGTTATGACGAGAACAATCCGCCTGCATATATCCCCAAGACCAAAGTTCTGCCACTGCGTTTCAGCGGTGCAGCGTCAATGGACATCAATAATGTGTGCAAGTTTACTTTCGATGAACCATTGCTCTCTGTAGATACCTCGGCAATAACAGTCTCTATGGTAGTGGATTCTGTCCAAATACCGATGGAGCGTATTCTTCGACAAGATACTGCAAACATCCGCAGCTATGAGCTTTTCGCCGAGTGGCGCCCCGAGCAGAAATATCTTGTGACAGCCGATTCGGCAGCATTCAAAGGCCTTTATGGTGGTGTGTCCGAAAAATTCTCGCGTGAAATATCTTTCAAGTCACTCGATGAATATGCAGTGCTCTATGTGAACATAGCCGGTGTTGGGGATAACGGCATTCTGCAACTGCTCGACCAACGTGAGAGCATTGTAAAGGAGCAAAAAACCATAGATGGGCACTGTTCATTCTATTTTATAAAACCGGGCAAATACTTTATGCGGCTTATCGTTGACGCCAACGGTAATGGAAAGTGGGATACGGGTGAATATGAAAAAGGTCTGCAGCCCGAGAGTGTCTACTACTATCACCACTCACTCGACCTGCGTGCGCTCTTTGAATATACACAGGACGATTGGGATATAACAGCTCCGCTAAACGAGCAGAAACCGCTTGAGATAACAAAGCAGAAACCGGACAAGGAGCGTCGCAAACGCAACCGCAACGCAACACGAAATTTTAAATAACCAGCTTACAACATAATAAAAGATATGGAAAACAAATTTATGATATACAACACACTCTCTCGCAAGAAAGAGTTGTTCGAGCCACTTAATGCCCCCAATGTGGGACTCTATGTGTGCGGCCCGACAGTCTATGGACCGGCCCATCTTGGTCACGCACGTCCGGCAATCACATTCGACGTATTGTTCCGTTACTTGCAGAACCTCGGCTACAAGGTGCGCTACGTGCGTAACATAACCGATGTGGGTCACCTTGAGCACGATGCCGACGAAGGCGAGGATAAGATTGCAAAAAAAGCACGTCTTGAGCAGATTGAGCCAATGGAGGTTGTGCAGCAGTACACGCTCCACTATCACAAGGTGATGGACGCGCTCAATGTCCTGCCGCCAAGCATCGAACCTCACGCATCGGGGCATATCATTGAGCAGATTGAACTTGTCAAGGAAATCCTCGACAACGGCTTTGCCTACGAGAGTCAGGGCTCAGTATATTTCGATGTTGCAAAATATGACAAGGCACACAAGTACGGCATTCTTTCGGGGCGCAATCTTGATGATGTCCTGAACACCACACGCGAGCTCGATGGCCAGGACGAAAAACGCAATCCTGCCGATTTTGCCCTTTGGAAGTGCGCACAGCCCGAGCATATTATGCGTTGGCCATCGCCCTGGAGCAACGGTTTCCCCGGCTGGCACTGTGAGTGTACGGCAATGGGACGCAAGTATCTTGGCGAGCAGTTCGATATTCACGGTGGCGGAATGGACCTTGTATTCCCGCACCACGAGTGCGAGATAGCACAGGGAATGGCAGCTATGGGACATAATGTTGTCAAGTATTGGATGCACAACAATATGATAACCATCAACGGAACAAAGATGGGCAAGTCGTTGGGTAACTTCATCACGCTCGACGAATTCTTCAACGGTTCTCACAAGCTCTTGACACAGGCCTACACTCCAATGACCATCCGCTTCTTCATTCTCCAGGCACACTACCGCAGCACTGTCGATTTCAGCAACGAGGCTCTGCAGGCTGCCGAGAAGGGAATGCAACGCTTGCTCGAGGCATACAAGACTCTCGGCGGTCTGGTGGCAACGGGCGAGACAACCGTCGATGTCAAGGAGTTGCGCAACAAGTGCTACGATGCAATGAACGACGATATGAACACAGCTCAGGTCATCTCACACCTTTTCGATGCTTCGCGTGCCATCAACCAGTTGGCCGACAAGAAAGCGACAATCAGTGAGGCCGACCTTGCCGAGCTCAAGGAGGTGTTCCATCTTTTCGCGTTCGATATACTTGGCTTGCGCGAGGAGCAAGGCTCCAACAGCGCACGCGAAGAGGCTTTCGGCAAGGTTGTCGATATGCTCTTGCAGCAGCGTCAGGTGGCAAAGGCAAACAAGGACTGGGCAACCAGTGACAAGATACGCGACGAACTTGCTGCTCTCGGCTTCGAGGTTAAGGATGGCAAGGACGGCGCAACCTGGAGACTAAACCGTTGAGCAATGATGTATAAAGTCTATACATTGCTTTTTGCACTGCTTTTTGCAAATTGCGGCGGTGCTCCCAAGGATAGTGCCGTTGAAAAACCATCGTCCGTTGAAACAACACAGCCGGGTGCTCAACAAACTGTTGAGCCACTCGCTATTGTCCCCATCTTCGATGCCGACAGCGCTTATAGCTTTGTGGCCCGTCAGGTAGCCTTTGGTCCTCGTGTTCCCGGTAGTGCAACTCACCGCAAATGTGGCGATTGGCTTGTTGCCAAGTTGCGTTCATACGGTGCCGATGTGATTGAGCAGGAGATGGAATTGAAAGCATACAATGGCGATGCCTTCAAGGCACGCAACATCATAGCGCAGTTTGCCCCCGAAAAGCAGGAGCGTGTAATGCTCTGCGCCCATTGGGATACCCGTCCTTGGGCCGACTCCGACCCGGACAAGGCAAACCACTACAAACCGATTCCAGGCGCAAATGATGGCGGCAGTGGAGTGGGTGTCTTGCTCGAGGTGGCACGCCAACTTTCGTCAGTGCCATCTACGGTGGGTGTTGATATAATCCTTTTTGATGCCGAGGACTATGGACTTCACGAGAATGATGTGGAGAAACACCATACAAACAGGCACTCTTGGGCTTTGGGCTCGCAATACTGGGCCTATTTCCCTCACACGCCCGGCTATAGCCCAAGATACGGCATTCTGCTCGACATTGTCGGTGCACCCAATTCGGCATTCCATCAAGAGTCCTATTCAATGTACTTTGCAGCGAATGTCGTTGATAAAGTGTGGCGATGGGCCAAGAAAGCCGGATACTCGGACTATTTCGTCAAAGAAGAGGGCGGTGCAATCACTGACGACCATTTCTATGTCAACAGCACAGCCGGCATACCTTGTATTGACATAATAAACTACGACCCCGAAAGCCCTAACGGTTTTGGTGCTCACCACCACACAATGAAGGATAATATGGACTGGATTGATGCCGGCACTCTCAAGGCTGTCGGTCAGACAGTGCTCACAGTAATTTACAACGAGAAATGATGGCTACAATAAAAGAGATACAGGATGAAATAATTCTCGAGTTCAACGATTTTGATGATTGGCTCGACCGCTACCAGTTGCTCATAGACCTTGGCGGTGAGCAGGAACCGTTGCCCGCCGAGTATAAGACCGATAACAATCTTATCGAAGGTTGCCAGAGCCGTGTGTGGCTACAGGCCGATTTTGTTGATGGTAAAGTTTTTTTTCGTGCCGAGAGTGATGCGTTGATAGTGAAGGGCATTGTTTCATTGCTGATTAAAGTCTATTCGGGCAGGACACCCGATGAAATTCTCGATAATGAGCCCTATTTTGTCGAGGCCATCGGCCTGAAGGAGCACCTTTCACCGACAAGAAGCAACGGCCTTTTGGCAATGATAAAACAGATGAAGCTCTATGCCCTTGCTTTCAAAGCAAAGAACTGAGTTGAACTGAAAGGTGAAAAGTGAAATGTGAAAACCAAAAGCACGAAGATTGTTACAATCTTCGTGCTTTTGGTTTTCCGTTTTAACCACACTTTGCGTGCTTGAACCTCAACTGCACTAGCTGTGAAACGCTAAAGCAAGCTTTACGTTTCGCTCGTTGGTACGAGCTTTCACCTTCCCGGTCTGAAGTTAACAAAAATCACACATTCTGTTCCTTGTGGGTCCTCGCTCTCCTCGGCCGGAGTCCATCGGGGCATCAGCTCGGCAATGCGTAGCGCCTCGGCATCCATATAAACGTTGTCACTGCTTTTTGAGATTGTTGCGCTGTGTGGGGTGCCATCTGGGGCAATGGCAATTATCACCTCAACTCTGCCCCTGAGGCGCTCGCGCTTGCACTCCTTGGGATACTGCTGGTTCTTTCTCACAAACTCCCTTATGGCAACGTTGCCGCCCGGGTAAGTGGGGTAGCTCACCTTTGGCTTTATGTTTTTTATTGTAGGTTTGTTACCCTCTCTCTTTGCCATATTCTTCATCTCCTCGGCGCTGTTCTTGCTCTCTGTCTGCTTCGGGTTTTCTATTTCAGGCGCACCGATATCTTTGGGGTTGCTCTTGTCAATCTTCATCATCTCTTTTATTGACACAGCTTTCCTGTTCTGTTTTTCGATGAGTCCGGTATTTTTGCCGTCCATCATCTTTATCTCCATCTTCTTTGTGCGTGTGCTGTCCTGTGGAGTCGTTTCCAATGTTGCGGCCGCTATGCATCCGCACCATAACATAGCACCGGCAAGGAGTAGTCTGTTTTTCATATTTTGCACTCTTGGGGTAGTCCTTTTCTTGAACGTATCTTCTTATATTACCTGCAATGCCTGCTCAATGTCGGCAATGATGTCCTCGGCATCCTCAATGCCCACAGAGAGGCGTATGAGGTCGGGGTCGATGCCTGCTTCAATGAGCTGCTCGTTGCTCAACTGGCGGTGAGTGTGGCTTGCCGGGTTAAGCACGCACGAACGTGCATCGGCCACGTGTGTCACAATGGCAATGAATTTCAGGCTGTCCATAAAACGTATCGCATCCTCCTTGTCGCCCTCTACTGCAAAAGCCATCACACCACATCCGCCGTTGGGCAGATATTTCTTTGCAAGCTCATAATATTTGCTGCTTGGCAGGCCGCAGTGGTTCACCCATTTCACTTTCGGGTGTTTCTCCAGGTATTCGGCAACCTTCTGTGCATTCTCGCAGTGGCGCGGCATACGCAGGTGCAGCGTCTCAAGGCCCAGGTTCAGCAGGAACGCATTTTCGGGGGCCATCATAGCGCCCAGGTCGCGCATCACCTGCGACACCATCTTTGTTATGTAGGCCGCGCGTCCAAAGTTCTTTGTGTATATGAGTCCGTGGTAACTCTCGTCGGGCTCGGTCAGACAGGTGAATTTGTCGTGCTGCGCCTCCCAATCGAAATTGCCGCTGTCTATGACGCAACCGCCAACAGCAACTGCGTGGCCGTCCATATACTTTGTTGTAGAGTGTGTCACAATGTCGGCACCCCACTCAATGGGGCGGCAGTTTACCGGTGTGGCAAATGTGTTGTCTATGATAAGGGGCACTCCGTTGCGGTGAGCGATGTCGGCGAATTTCTCAATGTCCAGTACGTTTACGCTTGGGTTCGAAATTGTCTCGCCGAACAGCGCCTTTGTATTCGGGCGGAACGCCTTCTCAATCTCCTCGGCAGGAGCATCGGCATCAATGAATGTCACCTCAATGCCCATCTTCTTCAATGTGACAGCGAAAAGGTTGTATGTACCACCATAAATTGTCGTAGCCGAAACAAAGTGGTCGCCTGCCTGGCAAATGTTGAGTATTGCATAAAAGTTTGCAGCCTGCCCCGATGATGTCATCACAGCGCCCACACCGCCTTCCAAAGCATTTATTTTTGCACCCACGGCATCAACGGTGGGGTTCTGCAGGCGGCTGTAGAAGTAACCGCTGTCCTCAAGGTCGAACAGACGCGCCATCTGCTCGCTTGTCTCATATTTGAATGTAGTGCTTTGGAAAATGGGCAAAACACGTGCCTCGCCCTTCTTTGGTTGCCAACCGCCCTGTACGCAGAGCGTGCCTGTATTAAGTTTCTTTGTCATAGTATTCTGTTTTTTATTTATCATTTGACTTCTGTCGCGAAGTTACTAATAATCTCTGTAAAAATGATGCAGAACACGTTTTTTGTTATTGCTGTTATTTGTCGGTGTATTTTCGTGGAGTCTAAAAGGGGGTGTGTGCTACAAAAACAATTGTTTGTTTAAAATCTGTTTTTGGCTGTAAAGAAAAGCGGATTTTTGATTGTCAAATAATGCGAAAAAACGTAATTTTGTGCAATTGTGCGCTGTTTTGTAACAATGTTTTATGTATAAAAAAGCGTTGTCCGTAACTTGCTTTTACGGGGCTGTTGAGAGCGGTGTAAATGATTATTTAAAAAGCCCCGGTTTGCAATGTGTTGAGAATAAATGAAAAACATAATATAAAAATGAAAAGAATTTTTACACATCTTTTTGTTGCTGTACTGCTGATGTTGAGTTCGGCATCGTGGGCACAGTTGTCCTCTCTTGAAGTTGGACAAATTTATAGGTTCGAAAGTGCCAGGGGTGGTCGCTCGTTGAGGGCTAACGGTTTTGACGATGTGCATACCAAAACTACGGATCTCAATGACAAGGCTCAGGAGTGGTATGTGACCAAGGATGGTGATTATTATGTATTGCGCAATGTTGCTTGCGGTAAGTACCTGAGAGGAGCTTATTCTTATGGCGCAGCCTGGGGAATGACTGATGATTATTCATCTGCGTTTAATAAATTCCAGTTGTTGACTTCAAATTCCACCCTGAATACTTTGAAGACTAAAGATTCCGATGGTTACGGTCATATGCACGATGATAATAATGGTGATAATGGCGGCTATAATGTGGTGGGGTGGCTTAATGGCGATGGCAACAGTGGTTCGCATTGGACAATAACCAAGGTCGATTATACAGCAGAGCAGATAACCGAACTCCTTGAAATGGCACCGACTGTTGCTGAGGTTGCATCTTATTCTACTGCACTTAATGCGTTGTTTAATGATGGTGCAGGGGCTTGTGTTGCTCCTAAACTTAGTTCGCTCGATGCGGCAAAGGCAACCAGTGAATATCAGGCACTTCCAACCGGGTTGAAAGCTATGGTCGATAAGGTGTATGGTGATGCTTGGGCCGAGGATAATGCCGATAATACAAAAGACGGTTGGGAAGCTGAATATGCCAAGAAATTCCGTGTGCAGATGTATGAGCCATACAGTATTGCAGGCGACATTACATCGTGGCTTGGCATAAACTCTCACGCCAACAACGATAACCCTACAGGTATATATATGCCTGCAGCCGGCACTCTTTATGTAATGGTTGAGGGTGAAATAAAAACGGGTGCAACATTGCGCCTTGTCGATGGATATACAAACCGTCGAATAAATGGAACTACAACAGAGAGTGCTGTTGAGTTGAGACCGGGCTTGAATGTAATAAACTATACAGGAAACACCGGAATGCTTTATATCTGCTACAATGTCGATACCTACAATCCCAACGGAGCAACACCTACCGAAAAGTTCCCTCGTAAACTCTCTGAGTTCGCACCGTTGAAAATCCACATCGAGGGTGGTGCCATCAACGGTTTCTACAATGCCTGCGGTGACTTCCGCGCAACAACAGATGCAGAGAATCTATGGAAGACATATACAGGTGCAAGCGTTGATGCCGATGCCGATTGGGAATATATGGAGACACGTGCCAATTTGAGCATATTGCCCATACTCGGTCACCGTGAAATACTTCTCCTTCAATTGGAGGATGAACAGGAAGGTCCCGGTTTGCGCTCTTTGTTACCCGATAGAATCAATTGCCCTTCTACTCCATACAGCTATGCTGAAAGTTGGGCCGATTATGGTATGGGCTGCGACCCTTCAACCGGAAAAATCAATATTGTAATGGAGGCGTGGGACCGCATTTTCTACTCTCAGCTTGCAACAATGGGTCTTGTTAGCAATTCGCAGATGGAAAGGATGAACGACTTCTATCCACGTTGGACAAAAGAGAGTACTCCTGCTGAAATGTATGATTACGAAAACAAAAGCAATATTGACAATAAAACATATCTTGAGTTCTGCCAGGGTATCGATTACAGCGAATATTTCAATCACCACGGTATTATCTTGGGAACAAGCAGCGGTAATCCGTATGGTGCCGGCGACCACGTAGGTTATCCTATCGGTGGCTTCAGTGCAGCTGTCTTTGACCTGCCTAATACAGCAGGCTCTACTTGGGGACCTGCTCACGAGATTGGTCACCAGCATCAGGGACTTCTCACTTTGAATGGTCTTACCGAGGTTACAAATAACCTGTTTTCAAATATCTCATTGTGGTATAAGGGTATGTCAACATCGCGCTACAATGGCAGTGACGGTTCATTGGAGAGTGTGTTGAATGCTTTCAACACTAACGGCAGTGACATATATACCAATAACATCTGGGCACTTACCCATCTATACTACCGTTTGTGGCTCTACTATCACTTGGCCGGTAATAACACACAGTTCTATCCTCGTCTTTTCGAGCTTCTGCGTAATGAACAGATGCAAAAGGGCTACAATGTGTCGGGTGATGTATCAACACTTCACTTCTACAAACTAACTTGCCAGGCTGCGGGTGAGGACTTGACAGAGTTCTTCCGTGCGCACGGCTATTTCTCGGTGATGGAAGACCGCTTTGTGGGTGACTATAGCAATTCTATCTACAATGTTTCACAGGCAATGATAGACGAGGCCATTGCCGAGGTTAAGGCGATGCGCGATGCCGAAGGCAATCCTTTGAAGGAAAATCTTTCGATAATATTCATCAATGACGACGATGAAAATGCGACTTATCTGCAACACGACGGTAAGACTGCACGTGAGATATATAACGAAACAACCCCGAACTCCGATTTAGGTTCTGTTACCGATTTTATTGCCGGTAATGTGCCTGTTGAAACAACCTACACCGCAACACTGTCGGACAACGGCACGATAACAATGAGTGGTGGCACTGGTGGCGTCGGCTTCCTTATTGTCAACGAAAAGGGCGAGATAATCTCGTTCAGCAATAAGGCTACATTTGCATTGAGCGATAAGGCGATGGAAGCTATTGTATCGGGTAATGCAACAATTAAGGCTGTCGATTCTCAAAGCAATGTTGTTGAAGCTGAGGTAAACCTTACCGCATTGCAAAAGGGTGTGCTTGGTGCGTTGATATCAAAGGCACAGTCTATTGTTGATAAGGTTGATGATACATATACAAAGATTGGCTATTTCAAGAAAGCAGCGGTTGCCGGCCTTGAAAGTTCTCTTGAATACGCCAAAGAGGTATATGCAGGTTCATCGGGCTATGAGGCCGCATACGACCTTCTCTATGCCGAATATGCAAAGGTGTTGGAGAACAAGGATGCTAAGATTCCTTTCAATCCATCACTTACCTATATTATAAAAAACAAGGCATATTCAAGCGAAACAATGTGGGTGAATGGTTCCGGTGTTGTGCGCTCCGAGGGTGGTGTTGACCAGACAAGCGATGATGCAAGATGGAAGTTCGTAGAGACATCTACGGCCGGTGTCTATAATATCCGTACTTTGAGCAACAAATATATCCCGGCGGTGCAACAGTCAGTTTCAATGAACGCTACAAGCGACAAAGCGGACAACGATGCTCTTTACACATTGGAAGAGGTGGCTGATGGTGTCTGGGCAATCAAATTGTCACCTGCAGCCGGTTACAGGAATCTGCACTCGTCTTGGAGCAATGTGGTTGGTTGGGAGACCGGTGCCGATGCTTCTCGTTGGTATCTCACCGCTGTTGCTGCCGACCCGGTGATTGCTGACCTTGCCGATCTTGAGGTTTATATAAATAAAACCGAGCAACTGCTTGATGAGGTGGTTGGTGCTGTGACATATACCAAAGGTACACCGCTTTCGTTGCAGACAACAACACAAAACAGTGCAGGCTATCTTTGGTCAAATGCTCCAGAGGATTCCGAGGGTAGTATCAATTATCTGGTCGATGGAACAACCGGTGTTAATGCAAACTATTTCCACACCGAGTGGAGTAGTGAGCCACCATCGGGTTCTCACTATCTGGCTGTCTATTTAGGCGAGGGTAATGATCTCTCAAGCTTCACATTCAGCCACACAACCCGTTCGGGAGCAGAGGCCGATTTTCCAAAGAGTGTAGATGTCTATGGTAGCGACGACAATGTCACCTACAAATATATCGGCTCGGCATCGGGTATGCCACAGAGTGCCGGCACGGCTTGGGAGTTTGGTGGTGTAATGCTGTCGTCCTATAAATATCTGCGCTTCAATTATCACGCGAGCCGCGGTTACTGGCATATGGCCGAGTTTGATATAACACCAGTCACAGGCTTCACAGCAACAGTCAACGATGTATATAGCGGTACAGTCAGCGTAGATGCCGTTACAGCAGCAATGAATGCTCTGCACAATGGAAAGAGAACCGCAAACAGCATATCGCCGACAACCGGTGATATTGATGCTAAACTGCAGGCGTTGCAGAGTGTTTATGAAACATTGTATGGACAGTACAAGGCAACAATTGATGCCCGCAAGGCAACGCTTGCCCAATTGGCTGCCGAAACGGAGACGCTTATGAAAGGCGTGGGAACTGTTACTTTAGCGGTAGAAACTCCAATCACCCTCACAACAAGCAATTTCTATTGTAATGCACCGTATATAGCAACGCAAAATGCTGATTATTCAGCAGACTATGTTACTAATCTGACAGACAAAAAAACGGGAACTTATCTGCATACTCGTTGGAATACCAATTCGGACGATGGTGACTATCACTACTTGCGTGTAGATGCGGGAGAAACAACTCCAATTGATTTGTTCTATTTTACCTATACTACTGCATCACGAAGCAAAAAGGATATGCCGCTCACAATGGTTGTTGAGGGTGCAAATGAGATAGATGCGTCAAATAGTACAAAAGATACATTTACTGAGATTGCGACACTGACACCGCTGCCCGAAGTCCTGAATACGAATACCGTATATGAATCTTCTGTTCTGGGAAGTGCAGGTACAAAGTATCGCTATCTGCGCTTCAAGGTGACCGATATTACAGCCGATGAAGATGATAAAAACGGACATCCATTCTTTACAATGTCGGAATTCGGCTTGACATCTGTTACCGAAGAGAATGTTACAGTGAATAATGCATATAAGAGCTGCGTTACCGACGAATTGTTGCTCACCACGGTGCATATTACGAACTCGTCAAAAGCAGTCAGCACCAATGAGCTTGTTACAAGTGTACCTTTGCTCGATGCTCAGATTGCTGACCAGCAGGCTGCATACGATGCTCTCTATGCTGCAATTGATGTTACTTCGGAACTTAAGGCCGAGCTTCAGGCACTTCACGATAATGTCGTACAGTTCTACTTGGAAATTGCTGATGAGAACAATGGTGTTATTGAAGAGTATTACCGAACAGCCTTTACTCAGGATGACCTTTATGCTTTGGCGGCCGCAATACAGAATGCCGAGCGTGTTTATGCTGTAGATTACGCAGCAACGGTAGAAGAAATAACAGCAGCCTATGAAGGATTGAATGCAGAGTATGAGAGGTTGATGGAGATTAAGACAGTTGATGTTGCCGACAGAAGTAGCTTGCAGACACTTATAACAGAAATGGAAGATCTCCTTGAGTTGACAACTGTTGATGGTGCAGTAGAGACTGGAAATGTTGCATTGCAGGTAGATAGCAAGACAAGTCCTTATTATATATGGACATACCCACGTGCAAATGACGATAATGGCAATGGCGCTCTCATTGACGAGACCGATGGTGTTGCCAATATTGGAACCTTTACAGGTACATACTGGCAGTCATCTTCAGAGGCGTATTCCCACTATGTTGAGGTAGACCTGGGTGCGAACATTGTACTTGAAGACCTTGCAATAGATTATACCACACGTGTATCGGGTGCGGCTGATAGCCGTCCTACAGGATTGAAGTTCTATGGTAGCAACGACCAAAAGGATTATACCGAGCTATTCTCTGTTATCGAAGGCCTTCCTTCAACCGAAAATACTAAATGGGAAATGGCGGCGCCTTATGAACTTGCAAGAAATTATCGCTATATACGCGTGGCGGTTGCTTCTAATCGTGGCGGTTGCTTCAATATGTCCGACTTCAACCTTTATGCAAACAGTGTTACAACTGTGAATGAGTTCTACTCAACATCGGACATCTTTGACTGCCTGCCCGCTGTGCTGCGTGGATACCGCGATGCCAAGGATGCTGTGGCTGTATATTTGACACAGGACGCGTATGATGCAGCAAAAACCGCTCTGAAGGCTCATATAGATGCCTTGCAGGCTATTGTGGATGGAAATGTAACAGACAAGAAAGATCTTGAGACACTTGTCGACGAAACAGAACCATTAGTAACTGAAGCTGCAACAATCAGTACAATCGAGGAGGAAATCACAATGCAGTGCACCGATGCAAATGCACCTTATTACCTCTATTGCAATGCCGAAGGTAAAGACAATGGTGGTGACGATGCTCTTGGTGTATCCGCTCTGGTTGGTGAAAATAAAGATAATATGTCGCATCTGCACACAGCTTATAAAGGCAATACAGATGATAATCTTGACCACTATCTGCGTCTTGATATGGGCGAGGAGAAGGCGCTTATGTCGTTCAAGTTCAGCTACACAGGTCGCGACAATAATAATAACAATGCTCCTGTAGAAATGGTTATTGAAGGTAGTAACGACCTTGAGAACTTTGAGGCAATTACAACACTTACTGAATTGCCAACAACAGCCGCAACAGTTACATATGCAACAGATGAGGCTTTGACAAACGGTAAGGCTTACCGTTATGTCCGCTTTATGGTTACAAAGACCAATAACAACGCAATGTACAACGACCATCCGTTCTTCGTACTCAGCAAGTTCTCTGTGACAGCGTGTAAGACTGTTGAGGTTAATGCTAATCCTAATATGCCGTTGAACACACTTGTTACTGCGCATAATGAGGTCGTGGAGGCCAAGGCGATGGTAGCAGAGACAGAACACTGTGTTACCCCAACGGCATATAATACCGCTGTTTATGAGTTGCAGGCTGCAAAGAATGCGTTGGAGGCTGCAATGCTATTGAAGAACATCCCGGTTAAGCTCACAACAGATGTAAACAACCCTGTGCTGTACAAAATTTGGATTAACCGTGGCGATAACAAACGCTTGCAGTATGATGCAGCGTCGGCAATGGTTGCTGTTGCCGATGAGTATGTTGGCAACAAGGCACAGGCTTGGTTCTTTATGAGTGGCGCTGATGCTACAAAGGATGTTTTGATTTTGCCATATACAGGCGAGGGAAAGGTGCTTGCGACAAACTCATTCAGTGAGGGCGATAGCAAAGTTAAAGTTGTTGAAAGCACAGCCGATGGCTATAGCAACAATTGGAATATCGTTGCAATAGCGGGTAGTGAATGGTCGAACATTACAATTCTCAATGGTAGTGGTGCAACATTCTACTTCAGTAACCACGGTGGTGATAGTAAGAAGATGGGCTTCTATAATACAACCCCTTCTACCGATGGTGGCTCGCAGTTCCAGTTTGTACTCGATGAGACCGACTACTCTTTGTCCGATGCTTACTATGCACTTTATAACCAGTATGTAGCTTGCGGCAGCGAGGCTGCTTCAGGCGAAGTAATCGGTACTTATACTGTGGAGAGTGCAACTCCATATAACGATGCATATAACAATGCAGCGGCGTTGCTCGAGGCAAAGAACTCTACCGATGACGAGTATGACGATGCTTGCACAACATTGGCCGGGGCATACGATGCCCTTGAGTACAACGGTGGCTTGTGCAAGATAAGGTCGGCATATACCGGTGGCTATAGCGAGAACAACCTCGTTTATGTGGATGCTGTGAACAACCCCTATTTCGGGGCTGCAACTGACGAGCAACTTTCAAAATATGTATGGGAGTTTGTGCCTGTCAAGGGTGGTTATCACTTGAAGAGCCTCCACACACAAAGCTATCTCAAAGCTGCGCCTTGGGGCGGTCAGGTTGTTCTTGGCGATGAGGCTGCGGCCAAACTGGTTACAGTCGATTTCCTTGACAATGAAAACGGCATTGTGCGCTTGAACGTTGCCGGCGGTTATCCATTGCACGCGCAGGCGAGTGGCAGTAAACTTGTAGGATATACAGGTGGTCTTGGTACGGCCTCTGCTTGGTATGTCGAGAAAGTTGGGAATGTCGAGGAGGATATCAAGCAGACTGTCTCTCTTGGCGCCAACGAAAGCGGCAGTGATACAAATGCCTATTCAACTCTCTACCTTGCATACAATGCACAGATACCCGATGGCATTACCGCTTCAATAGTTACGGAAATCAATGAGATGGGACAGTTGGTTTTAGCCGAGGTTACAGGTGGAATTCTCCCTGCAAACACAGCTGTTGTGCTCAGTAGCGAAACAGCCGGTGCTGCCGAGTTCAAATACACCGCAAACACGCCAGACTTTAATACTGATAATAACATTCTCAAAGGCACATCTTGCAACAAGATTGTACATTGCGGCAATGCCTACAATATATATATGCTTGCCAAGAAGAGCGGTCGTGTGGCATTCTATTGGACATACGAGAATCGTGATGAAAACGGCAACAAAGTGAGTGTCAATGGCACAACAAACCACAACGAAAGCGGTTACGTGCTTTGCAATGCCAATAAGTGTTATCTGCTTGAGGAAGAGAACACAATTCAGCCTGCAGCAATGTACAGTTTCCGTTTTGGCGAGGCAACAACAGACATCAACGAGATGAAAGAGCAAAGAGCAGAGAGCAAAGAGATTTACGACCTCACAGGCCGCAAGGTCGGGGAGATTACAGTTCCCGGTATCTATGTTGTAGATGGTGTTAAACGCGTTGTTCGCTAAATATAAATTTTGTTGTTGGTTAGTTGCCGGTGCCAGGAAATAGCGTTCTTTTGTTCTTATGTCAAAAACTAAAAAACAATTATACGATATATGAAGAAGAGTTATGTATCACCGTTTGTTGAAATTGTCGAGATAAGTACTATGTATATGCTCGCATTGAGCAGGGATGACGAACAGGTGGATGATGAGGAGCAGATGTCAAATGAACTCCGTGGCGGTTGGAGTGATATTTGGAGTGGAATGTAATACTGTTTTTAGTGGATTGTCAGCCGTCACTGATGTGAAAACCTGTTGGTGTCTGCTCTTTTTTTGTTGAATTATATAGAACTTTAATAAAAATTAACAATTCAGGGGGGGTAAAACGGCCGGCCGTTACTATCTTTGCAAAAGTTTACGCAAAGTGTTTAATTCATAAGAGATTACATAATAATTTAAATTAATAACAAATGAGAAAATTTACTCTATTTTTGATGTCTTTGTTCCTCACTGTAGGCGCAATGGCGCAGGTACCAGATCCAATTTTGGAACTTACTGCTGCGCAGATTGGTACAACTTATCCTTATGAAGTCTCAGCAGAAGATGCAGACAAGGTTTTTGCATTGGAAGGTGATTTGACTATTGCTGTTAGAATTAATACCCCAGCTCGCCTTTCTGGTCGTATGTCTCTTTTTGCTACATCTGACCCTACCGAGGCTGCAAACAGTTCAAGTGAAGGTACAAATTCACGTTATGTGGGTTATGGTATGAATGGCGCTGATGGCGGTTATCTTGCATCTTGGAGAAGCGGTGATCGTTTTACCGGTGGTGCCGGTATTGCTGCCAATACAACCGGTATGATTGTTGCCTATGTAATCAACAGAGGTCAGAATTCTTTTAGGGTGTATGTAAACGGTTCTCTTAGCAGAAGCTGGGACAATGCACACGCTGACGGTTTTATGAGCGGTTACGAAATTGCAACTCCTGCAATGGTTAAAGCCGACCACGAAAATGCGAAAATCTATATTGGTGGTGCTAAGAACTCAGGTGGCAACGGTGAGGTCTTCAACGGAACAATCACCGGTGTTAAGGTATTCGAGGATGCTTTGAGTGCCGAACAGATTGCTGCAATCACATTCCCTTCCGAGGAAGAGGAGCCTGCCGAAGTCGTTGTTACAGACGTTGAGGATTTGAGCAACGACAAGGTGTATAACTTGATTACTACACGTGGCTGGCTCATATATAACAGTGCCAATGCAGATGTTGTTGCATCAACAGCCTCTTATGGTACATTCGCAACAGGTGCTGATGTTGAGGCTTGCCAATGGGCTATTTACAAGTCAGAGAATACCGGTAAGTTCTATCTCTACAATATCGGTGCAGGCAAGTTTGTTGGTAGAAATGCTGACGAGGGTGGCCGTTTCCCATTCGTAACAGATGTTACCAACGATATACAGGTCGTTAAAAATACAACAGGTACAGACTATGCACTTGTCTTCTCTACCGACAATTATGGTGCAATCAACCACTTCAATCACACTGCAGTACCCGGTGTTGCAAACTGGAAAGGTAATGCTTCACAGGGAGGCTTGAGAGCGCTCAACGATGCCGGTAGCGCGCATAAGGTGGTTGAGGTTGCCGACATCGCTCCTGCTACACTCAATGCTATTGCTGAAGCTGTTGCAGTGTATGAGGCCGACAATACCGATGCTGTTGCAGCGCTTGACGCAGCTATTGCAAATGCACGGACTATGTTCGATCAGATAACAATTGGTGCTGGCGTGGGTGAGTACACAGCTACTGATGCCGATTATGAGGCAAAGTTCCAGGCAATCGTTACATTCCGCCAGGCAATTCAGGCAACTAATACTCCAACACCAGCCGAGGTTGAGGCAAAGGTTGCCGAGTTGAATGCTCTTATTGCAACATTCCAATTGAATATGCCTGTTGCTGGTAAGTATTATACATTCTGCAATGGTGATAACTATATCACAAGTGTGGTTGATGCTAATGGTCGCATCGCTTGCGGTGCAAAGGATGCATCTGCAATCTACTACTACGATGGTGAACACCTTTTGGCTTACACAACCGGTCTCTACTTTGGTTTGAATGGTTCCGATTGGACATTCGAGGCTGTGGGTTCAAATGATATATCTGCAATAAATTTCGTTGCAGCTGCTAACGGGGCTATTGCTATGTATAACATCCAGTCAGGTGGCCGTTGGTTGCACATTTCTGCAAACGGTGATGGTTCTACTTTTGTTAACCGTTGTTCGGCAAACACTTGTGGCGATGCTCACAATTGGGCAATCAAGGAAGTAGAGTCGCTCCCTGTAACAGTTACTGCAGCCGGCTATGCAACATTCTTTGCTCCTGTAGCAGTTCAGCTCCCTACTGGTGTTACAGCACACACTGTGACAATCAACGGTGAGTGGGCTACATTGAGCGAGGCTTTGACAGTTGTTCCTGCTGAAACCGGTGTTGTACTTGTTGGTGCAGGTTCACACAGCCTTGCAATCACAACAACCGATGCTACTGCAACAAGCGCACTCGTTGGTACAACAGCTGCAACATACATCGCTGCTGATGCTTATGTGCTTAGCAATGGTGCAAACGGTGTTGGTTTCTATGGTGCAATCTTGAATCAGCAGAGCAATACAGCATTCCTCAACAACAGCCACAAGGCATACTTGCCAATGACCGATGGTGTGAACGCTGCTTCTTACAGCTTCCGCTTTGAGGACGGCACAACAGGCATTGAGAATGTAGAGGTTGAGAACGAGGTTAAGGCTATCTTCGACCTCACCGGCCGCAAGGTAGAGTCTATCACAGAGCGTGGTATCTACATTGTAGGTGGCAAAAAAGTGCTGGTAAAGTAATAAGTGATTAAAAAGGCCAACTACTGCGTTACGCTTGCCGTCTAAGCCTGCAGCACTCCTTTGGGGAACTAAAGTTCCCGTTGTCGCAAACATTGCTCGTACGCAATGGCATTTACGCAAAAGTAAACTGCGGTTTATCCGGCGTCGCAAGCCGGCTGCCTTTGGCGAGCCTTGGCTGCACTCGTTGCAAAACGCTAAAGCGAGCTTTGCGTTTCACTCGTTTGCCTAAGCCTTGTATTTGAACCTTTTTATCTCACTTATTAGAAAATAGGAAAGCGAGGGCGGTTCGCCCGCCCTTGCAATGCAACCCCCTCGCCGTTGTACGGCACTCCCCCTTGAAGAGGGAGAGTTAATTCCTCCTCTGTAGGGGAGGTGGCACGAAGTGACGGAGGGGTATTAACTAATAAAAACAATAACAGATATATGAAGAAGAATTATGTATCACCTCTTGCAACAGAGGTTAGCGTTGCAGCAGAGACAATGCTTGCAGCATCATTGAAATTGGATAACGAAAAGACAGTAGATACCTCAAACGGCGGTCAGCTTGGTGGCAACCACCGCGGTGAGTGGGGTAATTTGTGGAATTAACATAAAAGAGGTGCGGAAACGCACCTCTTTTATGTTAATCGATAAAGCCGCAGCAGTCAGTCGCGAGCAGCGTAGGCGAAGTTTGCGCCCTCCCCTCAGTAGGCAAGCCGACAGTGTGTGTGCCGTCCTTCACTAAATAGGGGAGGTGGCACGAAGTGACGGAGGGGTTTTTCGGGCACTGGTGCAGTTTAAGCGCAACGTTGCAATATTTTACGCGCACAAAGTGGCGTTTTTCTTTTTGCCAATATTGCGGTAGAGTGTTAACAAAATGAAGATGAAATGTTGAATTATATACAACTTTAACAAACTTTAACATTTTTATTCACCGCAAAGGCGTTTTTTTTGTTTCCTTTGCAAACCATATATTCTTTTTTTGTATACTTTAAAACCTTAAAAACTAATAACAATGAGAAAATTTACTTTATTTTTAATGTCATTGTTCCTTTCAGTAGGCGCAATGGCGCAGATTACAGTCGGTACAGAGTATCGTATCAAGGAAAAGAGCACAGGTCTCTACCTGACAGTTGGCGGCACAGCTGCAAATACACACGGCGAGGTTTATGGTGCCACAAAAATTGAGGGCGACGGTGAGAATGTACAGATTTTTACATTCAGCGATGCTGGCAACGGACAGTTCTATGTAAAATCAAACAGTGGCGAGTATATCTCTTATCAGGGTGCTGGTGCTGGTTGGAATGTAAATGCTGACCCAGATGTTGCCAATGCTCACGCTTTGACTTTTGAGAATGTTGGTATCAATGAGTTCAAGATTAAGTGCTACAACCAATCAAAGAATGCCAATAAATATTTCAAATGGGAGAATGTTGGTGCATCGGGCAAGTATCATCCATTCAACGACTCTGATAACGGTGCTACATTCGTTGTAGAGCAGGAGAACCTCCCCGAGTATACTGTAATTTACAACTACACATACAATGGTACTGTTGTAAAGAGTGTAGAGCACTCTGTTGTTGAAGGAAACGCATTCCCTGCACACGACTTGAACCTTTATGAAGTAAGCTACGAAGATGTGCCAACAGGTGCAGTAACAAAGGATGAGGAAGTTGCAATCACCGTAATTGTTGGTGAAATGCCATTTGAGTTCTTCGCGTCTGTAGCTGATGTTAACGCAAATAATGGTTGGTACAACCTTGTAATGCACTCAAACCACAACACCGGTAACGGCACTGAAAGATACAGAACATATGTTGGTGCCGGTAACACAGAAAAACTTGCTTGGGGAGAGAACAAGACTTTGACAAACGCAGGCGACGACTACTATTGGGCATTCGTTGGTGACCCTGTAAACGGTTTCCGCGTAGTAAACAAATCAGCAGAAGGCAAGATTCTTTCTTCAGATGGTACTGATAGTCATAATCCTGTATTGTTGCAGGAGGAAGGCTTGGCCGAAGGTTTCAACACAACCTGGTCTATTGCAGCAAGAAAGTATGATGTTAACACCGACGGTGACTTCGTAAAGAAGGGTGACTGGTTCTGCTTGAAGCACCCTGCTGGCCGCTATATGAATGCTGATGCCGGTAATGGCAATATTGCCTTCTGGACCGACAATGACAACGGTTCTGGTATTCTTGCAGTGAAGCCTTTGGAGATTAATGCAGCTGCTGATATCGCAACATACTTCTCTGAGGCTGCTATCAGCATCCCTGCGGAACTCGGCGCAGAGGTTTACTATGCAAACGGCATCAACGAGGCAGGCTACATGGGTCTTGAGCCTATTACAGGTATTGTTTACCCAGAGACAGGTATCGTTGTTAGATATGCAACAGAGGAGAATGTTACATTTGCTCCTGAGATTGTTTCTCCAGGCACAGCAACAGCTCCCGAGAACAACCTCTTGAAGGGTACAACAAAGAAGACTTTGATCACCAAGGAGAATGGCAAGGCATACTATGCACTTGGCATGGTTGACGGTGAAGTTGGTTTCTATAACGCAGCTGTTGGCTCTGGTGATGATGTTGATAAAACCCAGTTCTACAACGGTGCATTCAAGGCTTACCTTGAGATGTCTGCAACACAGGGTACCGCAGCATTCTACGGCTTTGACTGGGAAGGCACAACAGGCATTGAGAATGTAGAGGTTGAGAACGAGGTTAAGGCTATCTTCGACCTCACAGGCCGCCGCGTTGAGGAGATTACAGCTCCCGGTATCTACATTGTAGGTGGCAAAAAGGTACTTGTTAAGTAAGAAAATATAATGTCTTTAGGGTCTTTAAAGACTCTAAGGACATTAAGGACTTTAAAATAAAAACAATAACGATATATGAAGAAGACTTATGTATCACCTCTTATGGTAGAGGTAAACGTTGCAGCAGAGACAATGCTTGCAGCATCATTGAAATTGGATAACGACAAGACAGTAGATACCTCAAACGGCGGTCAGCTTGGTGGCAACCACCGCGGTGAGTGGGGCAATTTGTGGAACTAAACAGTTAGGAGCGCTTTGCAAAGCGCTCCTAACTGTTTAG
>JAFYWV010000079.1 GCA_017546505.1 Bacteroidaceae bacterium | reverse complement strand
TTCTTATTTTTTATTAAAGTAAACCAAAAACAGTCGTAATAGTGAATAATGTAAACTATAAATAGTCGAGAGTTATTAACCAGTCAACTTAAATCAGTCTAAAGACACAAATGTGACAACCTAAATCAGCAAATCACAGAAAGTCCGATATTAGCATCAGAAAGTCCGATATTAGCATCAGGAAGTTCGATATTAGCATCAGGAAGTCCGATATTAGCATCAGGAAGTCCGATATTAGCACCGGTAAGTGCAACATTAGAAAGTCCGTATATATGATATTTTGTTCCCCTACCATATCCGGTGGATTCTAAGTATTTCTGAGCACATAATCTGCTTAGCATCTGTGTAATATCAGTCCTATGCATGTCCAATACATACTGCAAACGCTCATTTGTAATTTCTTCTTCCGAATAAGCCAATGCAAGAGTCATCAGTAGTTGTCGGGGGAGTTTTTCATAGAATATGGATTTTTAGAAGAAGTCTGTAACCTCCCATAACTGAAGTTTTGGAATATATATACCCGATTTGCCATTTTTGGGTACATAGTTTTAGAGGCTAAATTTGCAATAAGAGATGCGAACAAACTTTCCAATTCTTTCCAAACCGGAAAGAATCACATACTAAAACGGTGAAGCTACGCCGAAATTACGGAACCACGGAATTACAGATTTACGGAACTACGGAACTACGGAAAATTGGCTTTGCTTTGCTACGCCAAGACTACGGCCAACGGTCGGGGCGGCAGCCGGCTCATTGCTCAAAGCTCACAACTCACAACTCACAGCTACTCCGTCTGCGAAGCATCAAGCGAAGCCAAAGCAACAGCCACTCGTAGTCTTGTGGACTAGTAGTCTAGTTGTCTAAAAAAATCTCTCTCTCTTGTTCCTCGAATGGGCTCTTACTGTGTTGGTCATCAACCTCTAAATAGTCCAACAACGCCATTCTCTACCTCTTGGAAAGTTTTGCAAAGTTACAACCTTTTTCCGAAACAGCCAAATTTTTTCCTCGATTTTTTTGTTCAAAAAGTATGGCATTTGCGAGTCAAAAGTATGGCACTTACGGGTCAAAACCATGGGAGTTTTGGGTCAAAAGTATGGGAGTTACGCTAAGGCTTCGCCGGACTAAAGACTACGGACAACAAACAACAGTCGGGCGCTAGCCGGCTCAAGACTCACGGCTCAAGACTCTTTCGTCTGCGAAGCTCTCGTTGTCTGCAAAACATAAGGCGGCAGCCACTCGTTGTCTCGTTGTCTTGTAGACTTGTTGTCTGCGAAGCGTAAGCTGAGCATAAAGTCCGTTGACGGTTGTCTGTAGTCCTTAAAACCAAACTTCGACATTGTCAGCCCCTCCTCTCCACCGTATCCCCCCGTATTCCCCCTATAAGGGGAATACTTAAGGGGGATACTTGTGTGGTGGCGGACGGAGGTGCTGACAAGTCGCCGCAATTTTCATGGCTTCGCTAGACAACTGACTACGGACAACAGACTACGATCGGGCAGTAGCTAACTCGAAGTTCATGACTCACTACTCAAAGCCATCTCTATACCCTTTTGACTTTTGTCAGTGTAGCCTACGAAACCCTCCGTTGTCCGTTGTCCGTTGACTGTAGTCTCAAAAAAACACCTATTGAAATTCAGTTTATTACAGATAAAAACGGGACAAAACAGGACAAATCGGGACAAATCGTTAAAGTGACATTTCGAATGTTTGTATCTTTGCAAAACCAAAACGAAAAGTGTGTACTGTGGTTAATGTGTTGAACGAAAATACTTTTGCTTCTACCTCACCTCTCTTACAACCTCGCAAAAGTGTTTCTCGGACTACGGACAGCGGTATGGGAAAGAGTTCTTTGACATGTTTTAGGCTTCGCTTTGCTACGCCAAGACAACGAGACTTTGGCTTCGCCGGACAACAGACAACGGACAACAGTCGTGGCGGAGCCGGCTCATAGCTCATAGCTCACGGCTAATCCGTCTGCGAAGCGATAGCGAAGCCGGCTCATTGCTCAAAGCTCACAACTCACAGCTACTCCGTCTGCCAAGCCTACGGTTTTGCGTTATCTTTCTTGCTCTTCAACAAAAAATAGGCTATGGTAAAGGTGGGTATTATATCCACATAGGGCAACATCTCTTCGGAACCGGCTATTATTGCCCCGATAGGTGTTTTGAACCATTTGTAAAACACTATTGCCGATATGGGTCCCCATACAGCATCTATCATTTCGCCAAAACCCGGTATCAGATAACTTGCCACACCTACCAAATCCATAAGTATGCATGCCCACAACCGTGGGTATTTGTCGGCTTTGCTATTCATAGGTCAATGTATTTTGTTGTTTTAGTCTACTTTGCCACAGGGTAGCCGGCTTGCTGCCAACCTATTATACCTTTGTCTAATTCTACCACTCTGAAACCCTGCTCTACCAACACATTTGCAGCAGCTTTGCTTCTGCGTCCGCTACGACAATATACAGCCAAGGTTTTTGTTTTGTCAAGGTTTGCACTTTGCAGCGAGGCTTT
>JAFYWV010000078.1 GCA_017546505.1 Bacteroidaceae bacterium | reverse complement strand
CCCTACCGCACCATGGTTCATTACAACGACTGGTACGAGGTAGGTATTGTACGCCACGATTTCAAAGACCCGATGAAGCGCACCACAGAGGCTATCTCCATGGGGATAGCCAAGACGTGGAAGCGTGAGTTGTTTGAAAAGCGCAATACCAAAATTGACGCATTCGTGATTGATGATGGCTGGGACGATTTCAATAGTCTGTGGGACTTCCATGTCGGATTCCCCCGGGGCTTCGCCAACCTGAACAAGCTGGTGACTTCCATGGACTGCGGCATGGGTACATGGCTTGGCCCGGTAGGTGGCTACGGCTACAGCAAGAACCAGCGAATCGCCTATTGGAACAGAACTCACCCCAATAACCGCATTTCCAACTTCGAGCTCTCCAACCCCATCTACTTCGATGCCTTTGTGGGACGCTGCACCGATATGGTGAAGAAGTACGATATGCGCTACTTCAAGTTCGATGGCATATCCACCAAGCCCATCGCCTATGGTCCTGCCGGTCTGGAAGATGCAGAAGGCATCATCAGCGTGCTGGGAGCTCTGCGAAAAGCTCGCCCGGATATCTTCCTCAATACCACAGTGGGTACATGGGCAAGCCCGTTCTGGTTCATGCATGCCGACTCCATCTGGCGACAGGAGGGCGACTTTGACCAAGTGGGCACCATGGGTGATGAACGCGACCGCTGGATCACTTACCGCGACCGTTTGGTACACGAGATATTTGTGACCGGCGCTCCGCTCTTCCCCATCAATTCCATCATGATTCACGGCACCATCATCACCAAGAATGGACCTCCTCGCGTCATGAGCAAAGACCCTGCCAACTGCATCAAAGAAATCCGTACCGCCTTTACCAGCGGCTCCGGCTTGCAGGAAATCTATGTAGATGCCGACCTGATGAACCAGCAAAACGGCGTACTCTGGGACGAACTGGCACGTAACATTGCATGGATTCGTCGCAATGCAGATGTGCTGGCCGACGTGCATTGGGTAGGCGGCAATCCCTGGGATAAAGAGAAGAAAGACGGCGATATCTACGGCTGGGCTTCCTGGAACAAGCAGAAATGCACGCTGTCTCTGCGCAACTCTTCCAAGTACAGCAAGACGCTGAAAGGCACCCTGCGCGAAATTCTGGATGTGCCGCCGGCAATCAAAGGCACCGTAACCCTGCGCAGCTCCTTTGATGACCAGACGAGCTTGCCCGTCATGGATAAAGCCATTGATGTTGATACCCCCATTGAGATTACGCTCAGTCCCTTCGACATTGTCACCATGGAAGGCACCTGCGACATGTAATAAACGATTTAATCGAACCAAAGAGAAAGCCGCTGTCTGCAAAGATGGCGGCTTTTTTTCGAGCAAAACGACACCTTGTGGGGGCAGGAAGCCCCCCTCCTCCCGATAGCAACGCCCCCCCCCAACGGACACACCCTACACTTGGCAAGGGGCTGTTCTGCCTGTTGAAACGGCTTGACATACGCTCAGCGTTCAGATACCATACCTAGCGATGAAATATTTATATCTGTTTTATACCTTGGCTGTTGCAATCATGAGCGGTGGTTTTGTCCCCTGCGCTATGGCGGAAGAAACGATAACAGCCTCTCCGGATGCAGAAAGTGAAACAGTTGATGCTAAAGATAGCAAAATCCTCAGCTGTATCAAAAACATGAAACTGATTTCCGGCAAGGTGAATACAAACGCCGATATTTTTGTGCTCATCGTGTTTACTGATTTTCATGTGGATAATCTGTGCGGTGGTCGTGAGGACCTCAAGGAAGTTGCAAAGGCATTCAAAAAAGGAGGCGTGGCAAAAATTTTGCAGCAACTTCAAAAGAAAAAGAATGTGCAGACGATACTGGCCGTGCAAGAAGGTACCAACCTGAAGCATGTAAAAAAGCACATTGTCAAATGGCTGGGGCTCAAGTGCCCCATTATGCAGTACAAACCGGATGATGAAGCCTTCACCGGTGTTGTCGGCGATGGCGATTTGGTTGTTGCCTATTCCGAAAATGATGAATATATTGCTGAAGGCGCCATTGATATGGTCGGCCACACCATGGATCGATTCTTGAAGGAATTGAACAAATGGATAGCAGCTCATAAAAACTAAGCCTGCGATTTATCTGAAAGAAGCATGAGAACTTATTACATCATCGACCGGACCGGGCGAGAAGTATTGAGTGCTCCGCATATCAGTAATGTCACAGCCCGGGGATATGCACTCATTCGCAAAGAAGACCGGAGCTATGCTGTCTTTCATGCCGCTGATGAATCTGTTCACTCGTTGCCATCAAGCCGGAATGGGCAGTCCCTCGCTTACGAGCTGGAGGAGGATTACCTTATTGCTCATTGTCTGGCGCCGAAACGCGTGGGTATGACCCGGCGCAGGAATCCGGCAGCTCTGGATTCCGGAGTCTGGCCGCCGTTACCTGAAGGCATGTGCATCGTAGCCTCCTATGCCGCCGATATCGACGGCACTCCGCGTTTTGCACCCATACCCTATCGACTCCATTCCTTCTACCACGGGATTGCCTGCGCCGAGGACTCAGAAAAACGCGGTATACTTGTGAATGAACAGGGAGAAATCATCCACTCCTTTCCCGACACATGGAGAAATATCAGGCGGCTGAAGCCCGAAAATAATGAGCCGGAGTATTTTTCGATGCAAAAACATGCCGATGGTGGGATAGATAGTCTCAAACGACCGGAATATGTTACTGACCGTGGGCTCACGCAAATCAGAGGTCCATTTCGCCACGTGTATGACCTGAGCGAAGGGCTGCGAGTTGTCAGCGAGCCGGACGAAAGCTGCCGGGTGGTGGATGCAGAGTGGAACACGCTCTTTCACTTCCCGGAGAACACGATAGAAGGCTGGGCCGGAGCCTCGGAGTTCTGCCACGGGCATCTGCCTTTTCGCTCAGCAAAGAGCCTTCGCACCGGCCTGCTCAACAGGCAGGGCAAAATCGTGTGCAAACCTAGGGGCAAATATCTGGATTATATAGGGGAGGATTACTGGTTCTATTCTAAAGGCGGTCTGGTGGGAGTGATGCGCGAAACGGGAGAAATCATCACCCCGCCGAAGTTCAAATACTTCACCGATGCCCCCTCTAAGCATGGGCTGATAGCCGTGGGCAATCAGGGATTCCGCAGCGGTTACATCAATTTCCAATGGGAATGGATCATACCCGCCAGATTCAGCGGTTGCTATAATTTCATTCATCCCGAGTATTCCCTGGCCTATAACGACAAATAATCCCCCCTTTCGTACAGTCTCAGGCGTAGGCGCAGACGAAGCCGGGCCGGTTTCGGTGAAGTAAAAGCCCGATAGAGCTACGCGGAGCCGGAACTCAGTTTTTCACCCCATCGTCAACAAAATTGCTGAGCCAGCGTAACACATTAATCCGAATTTCCGCCATGAAATTATCCACCATGAACAACAAGCTGTTGCAACAGTCAGAAAAGGGCAATATTAAGCAGATTTTACAACTCCTCGATATGGGGGCAGATGTAAATGCTAAAGATGATGAAGGATGGTCTCCCTTGCTGACAGCTCTGGGAATGGAGCATTTTCAGGCAGCTGAAATTCTCATTGATGCCGGAGCAGATGTGAATTATATGCTACCGATACCCCTAATAGAAGCGACACCTCTTATGATGGCTGCTTCCAAAGGCTGTCTCGCTATGGTAGAAAAACTATTGTCCAAAGGGGCGAAAGTGAATTCTAAAACAAATGATGGCACAACCGCCCTGATTTATGCCGCCTCGGGAGGGCACCTCGCAGTAGTGCAGAAGTTGCTGACTGCCGGAGCTGATATCCACGCAAAGGCTGCTAAGCATGGCGTACTGGGAGCTTCCTTACTTCAAGCACACAAGGAGGTTGCAGAGTTTCTCCGAGCTGCAGGAGCTCGCCTCAATTTATCAGAAGCAGCGGCTTGTGGATTAACGGAAGAAGTGCGTGCGATGTTGGTTGCCGGAGCTAATCCCAATGAAGGGGCTGCTATTGCACATGCAGCCCGCGCAGAGAATTGGGAAATAATCATTCTGTTGGTGGAAGCCGGGGCCAATGTCAATGCTCAGGATTCAGATGGTAATACAGCTTTGCACCATGCTGCTCAATGGGAAATGTACGATATAGCCCGCTACTTGCTCACGAAGTGCAATGCTCTGGCAGATATTGAAAATGATGACGATGAGACTCCATTCGACCTTGCAATTCACTCAAATGATACGGAAATGGTCAGACTGTTTCTGGATAATCGCAAAGCGAATGTTAACAGAAAAGACTACACGGGGGCAACGGCCTTACATCGTGCGACAGAGGCAGATAACACCGAACTCGTCAAACTTCTTCTTTCCGCCGGAGCAAAGGTAAATGTAAAGGATTGTCTTGGAGAAACGCCTCTCTCCATTGCCAAGGAATACGAGAATGAAGATATCATTCGCCTCTTGCGTGCGGCTGGAGCTAAAAGATAAACCTTCCTCCTAGGCTTGCAGATGCATTTTTATCCCCTTGCATGCGATGTTTCATTTTAGGATATCACTCGATGAAATAGTGTTTTATGAGTTATGCAATTGTACTTAAAACGAATGATAAAAAGAGTATAATTACCTACGCAACAGAACAATTAAAGTTCGATAAATAGGCCCCTCCCAGAAGAGCTTGCAATATCAATAAGCGTTTTATTATAAAAGAAATAAGAAATTGCGAGCCGAAGACTACCTAATTTAGCACCTGCGCTTACACGGGTGGTATCGTGTCACGTCGTATATGAGAGAAGACGGAAAGCGATGGCACACTATTTGCGTGGAATGTGTCTATTTTTGTAGCAGCAATTTATACCGCCCGCACAAGTGCGGGCTCATCTATTATTCTCACACTACCTAAGGCTTCCGTCTCTGCCCTGCGGGCTACCCCGAGACAGGTCCCCCCCCCAGTCTACCATATTCCACCCGAGCAAGCGCTGGTTTATAAGTGAGGCGAGCCGCTGGCTCGCTGCTCTTAAAAGAAGACCATTCTCTTGGTTATCTGATTATTCGAACGCGTATTCCCAGATTGAGGAAAAATCCGGCATTTGTTGAGTACTTTCTACCGCGAGCATGAGGTACCCGTCAGGGTGTTGTTTGAGGTAGCAAAAAGCCGCTGCCCCATCTCGGAACAACGGCTTTGTTTTCAATTTAATGAAAAAGACAATTTACTTGCGGCGGCGGCGAGCAGCAAGGCCGGCCAAAGCCAGCAGAGAAAGCGTAGCCGTGGTGGGCTCGGGGATAGACATGGACGATAACGTTCTTACAACTTCTGTGCCGTTTGCACCACGGATAACGATGCTGGTGTCATGAGTGAGGTCAGTTGAGCCTACATTGATTAGGAAAGAATTGAGGGAAATATCGGTTTCATCCGTAACCTCAAAATCAACAAGCAGCACAAGTGAGGAGCCGTTCAAGGTGAAAGAATTGCCCTGCATATCCAGCGTGCTGCCATCGTTAAACACGATTTCACCGGCCTGATAACCGGCAAAGAAACTGTTGAACGTAACATCCCCCACCAGAGTGAAAGAACCACCCTGCAGATGCACTTCGTCAAAGACGCTACCGCTAAGAGCCTCAATTTCACCGTTAGCAAGAATAATGTTCAAATCAATGGTGCCACTATTCTGCACGTAGCCGTCAGTCATGTACAGAACATCATCCTCACCGCTCCAATCCGTGAGAGTTCCCTCATTGATAACATCACCACCTAGCATGTAAAGATATTCTATACTAGCAGTACCTTTATTATCGATAGTGGCACCATCATACATGTAGGTTAATTTACTATTGAAAAAGGATTCCTCATCAACATTAACCGCAACGGAGCTACCCTCGCTCTGAGCACCATAACCCAAGAAAGTATAATCCCCACTAAGAAACGATACCGTGCCACCATTTGTCACATTGACGGAGGTTGTATGATTCTCCACCGTGGCTCCGGCAGCAGCACCGGAATAGTAACCAAGAATAGCCCATGTATTTTGCGAAGAATTGGGCACTTCGGGGTGAGCAGGCGTTTTTTCATCAACAGTAAAAGAAGAGCCTGGGCCATCAACATTGATGTTTACGGAAGAGTTATCAGATGCGGCAGAACCGGTGAAGAGATACTTAGTACGCACATTGATTTTGGCGCCATCTTTCACATTAATATCAGAAGTGCTGTCTGCATCATACCCTAATATGGATTGAGTGCCATAATTACCGCCTATGTTCACCTGAGTACCTTCGCCAATGGCGTTCAACTCACCCTCACTCATATAAAACTGCTGGTAGCCGGTATTGTAGGTAGAGGCACCCTTCACGGTGACAACGCCCCGCCCGAACAATGTTTCACTGCCATTAGCTGCCTCGCTGTAGCTGCCGACATACTTGTTACCCTCAGCATCAGCAGTCGGACAACCACTGCTCAAGCCAATACGCTCACCAATCATCGTGGTCTGGTGATTACCAAGGCCAATCTGAGACTTATTGTCAATCACCATAGCACCATTACCATCAGCGCTGCCGATGATGACTGTGGCCTCCTGATTAGAAGTAAGTACGGCATTATCAAAAGTAATGGTAGCATATGAATCACCCGTATTTTTACCGGCAACTACTAAATTAGGCAAATACGGCCTAGAAGGATTATCCCATTCATCATTGGGATTATCAGAGGGAGAGAGATTGATTCTCACCTGATTATTCTGCTTGCCCACAAGCAGCTCACCTTCTCGCACATATATGGCCTGATTCAGGTTAACATTTTCAGTAATTGTCACAGTCCCACTGCCATCCTTCATAAGGGCGTAATAAGACGGATGTGTGGTAGAATCCGGGCTGATAGAACCTTCGCTGATAGTGTCATCCGGCTCGAGCAGACCTGCGGAAGGAATATACTCAGCATGAGCAACAGCGCCACACAGTACGGCTAATGCCAAAAACTTGGGTAACCTGATTTTCATCGAATTAGTTTTGTTTGATTTTACTGCTAAAAAAGCTGCCGGAGGGTGAGAGCCCTGCTCCTAAGCCGCTGATGAAAATATACAGCATTCCAAATGCTGAGGCTGTGAATAATTTACCGGATTCAACATGTTAGGTGAGAATAGGAAGTCGAATATTTGATATCGTGTATTGAAAAAAATGGATAAAAGTGCATCATTTTCAGCAATTTCCTACTTTTTCTCTTGCCTCAGCATTTGGAATGCTGAGGCCTCCCTCGCTCATTTTGACATCGCGCATCCGCTACTCATAAGTCTGTCACATCGCTTATAAGAGGGTGGGCAAAATGAAATACAGCATTCGATATTAAGGATTTATCTTCTGTTCAGAGCGCATCTGGTCGGAGCATTTACACATGAACACTTAGTGTGAAGCATTCAGATGTAGCAACATGACAACAAACTCTCTTCTGCCGGACTTGAACAGGATGTAGCTATTTGGTAGAATACACATGCTTTTCCGCCGACATGCCGCGTGGCGGGTGTCTACGTGCACCGTCAGCGGGAAGTAAGCCAGTCCTTACCGCTGATGGTAACGTAGCCGCAAGGATACGGAACAGCAGCTAACCATGGCTGGTGGAAAAAGACACTCATGAACATCCGAATCATGATAGAGCTGATAATGCTCATTTTACAGGTAATCCTGTTTGTGATGAATTTCATCCGATGAGCATGTAAGGCTCCGCACGGCGGGCGGCCACCTGCCGTGCGCGTTCCTTTCAAAACAGAGGCGCTTAAATCTAAAAAAGAATTGACAAAACTCTCCGATATGCTATGATGACCTCATCAGGAACGGATGTTCTGATTATACTTTTTCCAAAGACCTCCCGAGTGGCCGCTCTGGGAGGTCTTCTTTGTACGACCGATGCGATATGTGTACTGCGGAAAAAGTCTGCTCGGAGTTACTGGACAAGCTGCACTTGGGCAGAGCGTGGCAGAAACAAGCCGAGCCAGGGTATCGCTATTTCCTCGTGTTCCAAGACAAGGATATCAGCACGAACGGGGTGTACCCCATGAGCGAGTTCCTCAAGATTCCGGCTGAACTATAAACAACGCACAAAACACCACTCTGCAACCCATGCCCCGCACCCGGCAGACCAAGGGGCTCCACCTCGTGCAAATCCTCGGCTTTTGGCCCGTCTCGGCGTCCTGAGTGGGCGTATCGAAGAGAAGCCCCCGGAAAGGTGGGCGCAAGCCCGAACTCGAAGCCGGAGCTCTGTTTTTGCGCTTTCCCTCACTAACAGCTTGCCGAGCTTTCTGGATTCTGGTAACATGACATCGTACAAGTATGGAGATGCAAAACGAAGGTTTTTGGTGTTATCCTCTGCAGTTTCAACTGCCTGTCCGGCTAAGCGGGGAGCATTTGGATCATCTGTCCATAGGAGCGGCTTTGTGGGGACGGCGGCATGGTCTGCTGTCGTTCGAAAATCTTATCTCCTACTGCTGTAGCAACTGGAGGGAGGGGTATGACACCTTAGAGCCTCTTGCCGGATTGACGAAGGAGGAGTATTCGCAAAAAGGCGCCCTGCTCTTGCACCTGCTGGAAATCGAGACCCTTAGTGATACGGAGGAAGCCCACCAGCAATATGCGGATGAAGTCATTGCAATAGTGTACGCCGGCGTGTTATCGCAGCGGCACCTATTCCCCGGTGTGGCCGAACACGTCATTAACAGCATTGCTGCGGAGATAGATTGTGTATGCGAAATGGAATGGACGGGGTACCCGGAAGCACCGCCTTATTTGAACGACCATGGTTTCAGCCCGGCGTGGGTTAGCTTCATCTTTCAAGCCCGATATCTATTGCAACAGGCAAACAGCTTCTCCACAAGGTTGAAGTTCAGGTTCTCCAGGGAGAAATGTCTCGAAGACGCATGGAAAAAAATAGAAGAAAAATTAGGCGCTATCCTACAGAACGGATAATTTTACACGTCGGAATCATCAGCCCACCGGCGCGAAAAACCTTGTTGCAAAAATCGCGAGACTGAGGCTCGCCTAATTTAAGCCCTCGCGCTTACGCGGGGGCAATTATTGAGAAGCTTTGGGGTTACGATTTCTTATTTACCTTACAATGAATCAATTACATTCCTTGCAAAAACTTCATCTTTCAGATTTCTGATTCTACCAACGCGTAATAAAAATATACGTTAAAAACTCAGCTCTCATCGGGGTTTTCTGTATATTCCGCGAGCCAATCGGCAAACGCTACTCGGTTGGCAAGAACATTCCCGCAAAACTCTTCAAAATGCCTTTTTTGTGACGCCGGGGTAATAGTGATTTGCCCCTGGCGGAAAATGGCAAGCCCGGCAGGAGCCATGCCCAGCATACCGGGGGAACAAGTGATATTCGCTTTTCTGCAAGCCTGTTTTATCTCGCTGTCGCGAAGCTCCCCCGGTGACGGCGAGTAAAAAATCGCGCACCAACTATCTGCCCCCGGCTGCAAATGCACTTGGATAATATACCCCTGACCGTCATTCCATGACAGGAAATTGTTTGCAGGCTCATAACAAGCCATCTCATCCATTTCAGCCAGTTCGCGAAAGTTGACCAGCAAATCATCGCAATTCAAAGTAAAGGGTATGGTGCAGCTTTTCAACTTTCGGGCAGGAAGAGTTGCCAGTTTTTTGCGCCTTCTCATTTCACACCAACCATCCGCATCATTGAGGACGCACGCAGCCATGCAAATGCTCAAGACCATTCCCATGAAAAAGGCCAAGAAGCACTCCTGCCACCAGCACAATGGCATCATCACGGCTCCTATAAGGAACAACAATAACGTTATCAAAAAGCGCCGCTCCCCTAACCTTCTAAATATAAAGATGCGGTAAAGGATACAGATAATAAACAGGATAAGAATGTACAACATGAGTGCAGCAGTTATTTCTACCGAACAGTAGAACATTTTTCCGCCCCCCCGTCAAGCGGGAAAGCATGAACAAGCGAATTTTTGAAGAAGATTCTTCTTCGCTGTAATATACAAGTTTTGCTTGCCGCGGTACTCGTAAAATTGCAGCTTTCGGAGGCAAGCAGAGCCCCCGCCAGACCAAGGGCTACACTTCGGACGAAGCCTCGACTTTTGAGTGTGTTTTTTGCACCAACGGCAACAAAAATGCAGGCAAAGTGCAACAAAAGGCCCGCGGCGTGCGCCTATTTATTAGAAAAATCCCATGACTGTTCTTCTAGTACTTGAAAAATAGGTGTATACGTGGTAGTATCCGGGCTAAATCGTTGGAATAATTTTTTAATTAATGAATTATGTTTAAACGTTCTCTTAAGATTGCAGGTTGGTTGTTTTTACCATTTTCTATACTGTGGATTCTGGCAGCTGCCTTTTTCTGGTATCAGTCGGCATCCAAGCAAAGGGAATGGGAAAAAGCCCCGGCAGTTGTTACATCTGTAGAAGCGGATATTGTAAAGAAAGGGAGTGATGGAGCGGCAATGAAGTATGCCATGCTTTCGTTCAGCACTCAGGGAGGTCAGGAATACCAAGTTCGAAGCCAATTGGGTAACACTGGAAAAGCCCTATGGAGTATCGGCGAAAAAGTAGAAGTCATTTTCCCGAAAGATGCCCCGGAAAAAGCCGAAGAGAATATTTTTGTTGTACAATACATACTACCTCTCGGAATATCCCTGACTGCCTTGTTGTTTACCTTGGTAACGACTTTGCTTTTTTGGGTCGGAAATAAAAAGAAAGCAACAACGGCAAAATGAGCAACTCTCTATACGAGAATAATATCCGAAGTGCAACGGATAACAAAGTACAATCTTCGTGAATGGCAAGATAACGATGACGACCGCCATCCACAAAATTCTGACTATCACAGTCCTGAGCCTTGCGACGGGGAGGCTGAGCTGAAAACATCTAAACAAAACAGCCTAAAATGAAATCCAGTATTTTCTATACCATTTTGTTACCTCTCCTGTACACTCTTCTGTGGTATTTGATGAGTAATGATTTGATACCTCAATCGCTGGCTGTTTTCTTTGGCCTTCTTTCCTTTGTTTTGCCATCGTTAATTTGCTGCATTGGCTGGCTATGGATTCAGCGGCGCCGTATTCGGAGTATAGAGACACCCTACATCTGTTTCATTCTGCCGCTGGGGTTCTTGTGTGTTGCCAATGTTGTCTCCGTCTACATCTGGGGGTACGACGGTTTTAATACAATATTTGGACATTTCCTCATACTTGCGGCCAATGTCGCCTGTTGCTTCGGGCTGGTCGGGCTTACATGGTTGTTACGGTTGCTGTGGTGCATAGTTTCTGACCCCAAGCAATGG
>JAFYWV010000077.1 GCA_017546505.1 Bacteroidaceae bacterium | reverse complement strand
TACTCGGTTAATAGTTTTCAACCCCGCTGCACTCACGCGCAACTGAATCCAACAATTCTCTTCTACATAGAAGAATTTCTTCTTGAACAAGTTCACATTGAAAAGACGCTTTGTCTTTCTGTTTGAGTGTGAAACATTGTTACCCACCATAGCTTTCTTACCGGTGATTTGACAAATCTTAGACATCTCTATATATTTTTTTGTTTATTCTTTTGATACCTACTCAAAACAGAGTGCAAAGATATACGATTTTGCATAACCTTGCAAACAAAAACAGAATTATTTTTCTTTTTTAATAAAAAGTCTGATTACAAAAATCATTTACCCCCTTCAACCAACACTTCATAAACAAAGTTCAGCGCCTCAAATGACGCATTATTCACATTCTGCAAACGGCCGGCATCGCACAACTGCAATTTTTTTGCAGATACATTATCACCGACCTTCACAGCCACCCAGACAGTGCCTACCGGTTTTTCAGGCGTACCGCCTCCAGGGCCTGCAACACCCGAGGTTGCAATGGCACAATCGGCCGACATAATGCGCGATACGCCACAAACCATATCTCGCACAACAGCTTCACTCACAGCCCCATTTTCCTCAATCACTGCCGCCGGCACACCAAGAACCGAGTTCTTGACCTCGTTATGATAGGCTACTACCCCACCGCGCATCACCGATGAACAGCCGGCAACAGACGTTATAGCCTGCGCAACAGCACCACCCGTACAGCTCTCGGCCGTGGCAATGGTCATAGAACGCTCATCGAGCAGAGCCACAAGCTTTGCAGCCAAGACACGAACAACATCGGGAGAATACATACTCATTATAATAATATATTATATTGTCGTACGTGAGAACGCAGGCAAATCCATCGCACAAAAATCACCATCCAGATATTTATAATACCCCACAATGCCAATCATTGCAGCATTGTCGGTCGTGAATCCGAATTTAGGAATGAAGATATCCCACTTATAGCGCTTCGCATAATCGGCATACGCTTGGCGCAATGCAGTATTAGCAGAGACACCGCCGGAAAGCGCAATACGTTTTATACCCAAAGCTTTAGAAGCCTTGTATAGTTTATCCATCAGCACCGCCACCACCGTAGCCTCGAACGACGCAGCCAAATCCTCCTTATGCTCCTCGACATAATTCTCGTTCTCGGCAACAAGTTTACGCAAAGTATAGAGAAAAGAGGTTTTGAGTCCACTGAAGCTATAATCAAAACCGGGTATATGCGGTTTGCTGAATTTGTAGGCCTCGGGATTGCCCTGACGCGCAAGACGGTCTATTATCGGGCCACCGGGATAACCCAAGCCCATCACCTTTGCACACTTGTCCATAGCCTCACCGGCCGCATCATCAATTGTCTGACCGATTATCTCCATATCCTTATAGCTATTCACCTTTACAATCTGCGAATTGCCGCCGGACACCATCAAGCACAGGAACGGATACTCGGGAGCGCGATGTTCCACACCATCCTCTTTAATAAAATGTGCCAGAATATGACCTTGCAAATGGTTCACCTCGACCATCGGTATGCCGAGCGATGCTGCCAGCCCCTTGGCAAATGACACACCCACAAGCAACGAGCCCATCAGGCCCGGGCCACGTGTAAATGCAATTGCACTGAGCTGTTCTTTCTCAACACCGGCTCTTTTGAGTGCAGCATCAACAACCGGAACAATATTCTGTTCGTGGGCACGCGAAGCAAGTTCGGGCACAACACCGCCATACTGCTCGTGAACAGCCTGGCTTGCCGTAACGTTTGACAAGACAACATCATTTCTCATCACAGCAGCCGAAGTATCGTCACAAGAGGACTCTATGGCCAGTATATATATATCCTTATTTTCCATTTTCAAAACAACAGCCCGCGACAAGCAGGCAAAACAAATGGTTACACAAATAGTTAATGCAAAGATAGTAATTTATTTCCATTTTTTCGTTACCTTTACAAAGTAAAAACAGAGAGCAACAGTGCACATAGAGATACACACGAAAAGCGAGACGCTACCCGAACTGATAAAAGGGAGCGCCCTACACTCGTCACAAATGTTCCGCAGCCTTGAACAGGAGAGCGGTTGCAAGCCCTATATGCTAATTTGCTACGACAGCAACGGCAATGAGCTGGGGCATCTGCTGGTCATAAAAAAAAGAAGCATACGCCTGTTGCCGCCGGTGTTCAGCTATTGGTACACAATCAATGGCGAAGGCGTATATAAAGAGCAGAATGACAATGCCGGGCGCGAGAAAATCTTTGCAGCAATGCTTGAAAAAGTTTTTGATATGTTCGATTTCCGCCACTCTTTCATAGAGGTAGCGAACATTGAGGACTCGCGCTTTGCATACAGCACGCTCAGTTCGCACAAGTTCGTTCCCAGACGCGACCGCAGGCTCTACATCTCATTGCACAGCAAGCACCCTCACGAACGCCTTACCCGCGCCTACAAGGCACACATACGCAACGCCGAAAGCCGCGGCGTCACCTACCGGCAAGCCACAACACACCGGGAGATTGGCGAAGGACTAAAACTACTGCGCAACTACTACCGCAGCAAAATACAGCGTAACCTTCCACGGGAAAAAGCACTGCTTTCAATTCTGTACACACCGGACGGTTCACTCTCGCCACAAGCAAAACTTTTCATAGTCGAATATAAAGATAAAATAATAGGCAGTTCGCTTTGTCTCTACGAAGATGGACGCGCCAACCTTGCATATAGTTGCGGTCTGCGAAAAAGCCACCCACTGCTCTACCCCGGCATTATGGCAATATGGGCAGCCATCACCGATGCCCACAACAACAATTATGCACATTTTGAATTTCTCGAAGCAAGAGCATTGCCACGTTTCAAGCGCAAATTCCTTGGGATGTTGCTCAACTATGGCGGCAAGCAGGTGGGCACACTGCGCTGGCAACACTTCAAGTGGAATTTTATAAATAAAATTTTACGCAGAATATACGTTTGATAGCAAAAACGCGTTAAGAGAAAGAAAAACCACATAAAACGCAAATCGCATAATGAGGCCAAACATATACATCACACTACTTCTATTTTTGCTGGTTACCGGTGGAGCGACAGCACAGAAAGTGACATTCAAGGGACGTATCACCGACGAGAACCACAAGCCCGTGGAGGTTGCAAGCATAGGCGTATCGGGCGAGGCAAAGGGAACTGTTGCAGACCTCAACGGCTACTACAGCCTAACGTGCGAGAGCAAAGACAGCATCACCCTAATATACTCTATGGTGGGTTACCAGACACGCAAGCGCACATTCAAAAACCCGACAGACACACTCATTGTCAACGTCACACTGCCATCTATGAACATCTCTTTGCAGCAGGTCGATGTTGTAGACAAGGAGAAACAGATGGGCGGCACACAAAAGATTGAATTGCCGGGCAAACTGCGCCTGCAACCATCGTCAAGCGGCAACGCCATTGAAGACCTCATAAAGTCACAAGCCGGTGTAAGTTCACACAACGAGCTCAGTTCGCAATACAACGTACGCGGCGGTAATTTCGACGAGAACAGCGTGTATGTCAACGGCATTGAGGTATACAGGCCGCTGCTCATACGAGCCGGACAACAGGAGGGTCTCAGTTTCTTGAACCCGGATATGGTCAGCTCGGTTTCATTCTCTACCGGAGGTTTCGAGGCAAAGTACGGCGACAAGATGTCATCGGCACTCGATGTCACCTACCGCAAACCACGCGAGTTCGAAAGCACCATATCGGCGAGTCTACTGGGAGCAAGTGCCTACATCGGTTGGGGCAACAACAAAATCAGCATCACAAACTCAGTGCGTTACAAGAGCAACAGCTACCTGCTTGGAACATTCGACACAAAAGGAGAGTACAAACCCAGTTTCATCGACTACCAGGCCTATTTCGACTGGCGCATCACCGACAAACTCAATGTCAGCCTCATCGGCAATATCTCGCAAAACAAATACAACTTCACCCCCAGCGACCGCACCACCTCATTTGGAACACTCGAGGATGTAAAGCAGTTCAAAGTCTACTTCGGCGGCTGGGAAAGCGATGTTTTCCGCACCCTCTTCGGTGCAGCCTCAATAACATACACTCCAAGCCAATACCACCAGTTCACATTGCAGACATCAGCTTTTCGCACCAACGAGGACGAGACATACGACATTATGGGCGAATATTGGCTCGATGAGATAAACACCGACCAGACAATGGGCGTGGGACGTTATATGGAGCACGCGCGCAATTACCTGAAAGCCAATGTACAGACAGTCACATTCACTGGAAAACATTACCTTGGCAGCAACGACCTCCGATGGGGCGTTGAGTGGAAACGGGAATCATTCAACGACAACCAGCGCGAGTGGGAGCTGCGCGACTCATTGGGCTACAACGTACCGGTTGTGAACAACGGCTTGCGCCCGGTATACAGCCTCACCTCGCAAAGCGAATACACCAGCAGCCACATTAGCGCCTACATACAGGACACATACAAATTCAACAGCAGTATTGGCCTAATTTCCATAAATGGAGGCGCACGCCTATCTTGGTGGGAATGGAATAACGAGGTTATCTTCTCGCCACGCGCAAGCATTGGTTTCATCCCCAAGTTCTGCGACGACCTCACCTTCCGCTTTGCCACCGGTGTCTATTTCCAGACACCATTCTACAAAGAGATGCGCGACACAACCACAGTCAATGGCATTACAAACGTAACACTGAACCGCAACATCAAGTCACAACGCTCAATACACTTTGTGCTCGGCTGCGACTACCATTTCAGCCTCTACGGCCGTCCATTCAAACT
Organism: Bacteroidaceae bacterium; assembly: GCA_017546505.1. Classification (GTDB taxonomy): domain Bacteria; phylum Bacteroidota; class Bacteroidia; order Bacteroidales; family Bacteroidaceae; genus HGM04593. The sequence continues at coordinate 5,160 of JAFYWV010000077.1, read as the reverse complement.
CACAGCCGAGGCCTACTACAAAAAGCTCGACAACCTTATACCTTATAATATAGACAACGTGCGCATTGTCTATTATGGCGAGAATTGTGCCAAAGGCTATGCCACAGGACTCGACCTGAAGCTCTTCGGCGAGTTCGTACCCGGCACCGACTCGTGGCTCACATTCTCTGTAATGGACACCAAGGAGAGGATTAAAGGCGGCGACTGGATACAACGCCCCACAAACAGCACATTCTGCGCATCGCTCTACTTCACCGACTACTTCCCCGGCACAGACCGTTGGAAGATGAGTCTGCAGGGCACATACGCCGACGGACTGCCGTTCGGTCCTCCACACAGCGGCCGCGAAAGACACGTATTCAACGCCCCTGCCTATCGCCGTGTAGACATCGGAATGTCCTACCGTCTGCTCGACAACGAGGAACGCTACTACCGCACCGGCATTCGCAGTTGGTTCAAGAATATATGGCTTGGAATAGACGCGTTCAACATCCTGGGCATCAACAACGTCAACTCCTACTATTGGGTAAAGGACATAAACAACAACAACTACGCAGTACCCAACTATCTGACAGGCCGACTCATCAACGTACGCATTCTGATGGAGTTATAACCCCACAATCGCCTACTCGCAATCTCCCATTTTCCGCCACCTAATTCACCCCCATTTTAGGGATAGAGGCGAAAAGGCTTTGCCACCGCCGAAGAAAGTGCTGACATTTTGTTAGTAAACCACTTGTTTTGTTAACAAAAAATTACCCCCCCCCTGCATTAAACGTCGCAATATTATATTTTTTTACATTCAGTTTACAAAAAGTCACAAAAAGAACTTGCGTAATCTATTTATAAAAAGTACCTTTGCACTCCCTTTCGGCAAAAAGGTGTAAATCAGCATCTTCGCTGAACCCAAATCGATAAAAAAGGAAAAAAGAATACGCTATGAAAAAACTATCCAAACTGCTGTTCACAGCAGTCATTTGTCTATTGTCACAAGCGGCCTTTGCACAGGTACAGGTACCGGAGCTCTCTACCGTAAACAATAACAAGACGACAGAGAGGAACAATGCAAAATGGTACACAATCAAGAATGCCAAGACCGGCGAATACCTTCGCTACGAGGGATTCAAATTTTCAATGACGACATCACCAAAGACTGTAGACGGAGTCTATGCCCTTGACACCTGCGCAATGTTCTACGTAACAGGTAGTACCGGTGCTGCGTATATTCACAATTACGCTGCAGGCACCCAGCGCGTGTGTACCTCACCAAACAAGTGGGATGAAAACGGAACTGCCTTCCAGATAAAGACAACAACAGGCGGAGTATTCATTTCGCAATCGGGTAACACTGCTGCATCGGATGCTTTCCACTACAACGAATCGACAGACAAGGTCGACCTCTACTTGGGAAGCGACCCCGGTTCTGTATGGATTTTCGAGAGGATTGAAGACTTTGCCGATATTATGGGTCTGAACAAACTTGTTGATGAGGCTTATGAAGCGGTGAACAGTTCCGACATCTGGGGAGAAGGTTTTTGGAGCGGACTTGGCAAACTGTTTGATACGTGGAATGACAAGGCTACGTTGAAGGATGGTTGGGGTGGCATCTTGGGAATTGGCAAAATTACTCCAATAACAGAAAAGAGCCATTCTACTCTTGCAGCAACAATGGATGATATCAGTACTGCACAGAGTATCCTAGACAAATATTCAAAAGGATACCAGACAATCTTTAAATATGCCGAACTTTACAATGAGGACTTTTCTGATGGAGAAAACAAACGATGGCTCTCCACAAACTCCACATCGCTCACTATAAACGGCATTCAGACAACACACACCAATGTTTGGTATATACAGCATATCGAGGGTGAAATGTTCTACATATACAATGAGGCCGCGAACATATATGTTGGAACGCCATACGACACCGGCAACGGTATGGGAGTGAATATGAGTTCAGATGTAAACAAAGCCGGCGTCTACAGAATTGTTACAACAAAAGACGATGTTGAAATTGGCAATGACAACACTCTGGTTTCTGCTGTCATAAAATTTGAATCTATCGACATACCAGGAATGTATATATGCTTGCCCGATGCTACAAGCAAGAACGTCAAATGCGCTACGTCTGAAAACACACAAGGAGTCAGATGGAAAGTTCTTCCTGTTGCCGACGTAGAGATAACCGACAAATTCTATAGTCTTGCAGCAAATATGGCTTGGCAATATCCGCACTATCTGCAGTTGAATGAGGGACTCGTAAAAGAGCCTTGCGAGAGATACTCGACAAATGCCGATGTCGAGGACGAAACGTCGACTTGCCTGCTGACCGACGGCTCATATACTACATCACTTACCACAGTCGAGGGCTCTACAGGTGAGAATCACTACCTGCAGGCCGACCTTGATGGCAAAGCGGTGACATCGTTCTACTTCTACATAAAGGCCAATTTGCAAACAACGTCCGGCCGTCCGGTCAAGATACGCGTGTCGGGTAGCAATAACGGCACATCGTTTACGGATATCACAACTGTAGAGACAAATATGCGAGATGAGATGTTCTACTTCTCGAACCTAATCAACTGCAAATCATACACCCACCTGCGTTTTACCATAGAAGGTGTAAATACCGGCGACAAAGCCTTTACGATGTCAGAATTCTACGTTCTGCCACACAACAATGATGTAGATGCCTGTGTTGCTACAATCAAAGGTTTCTACGGTACAGCACTTTATGAGGATAAGATAAAGGTCTATGCTTCGGAACTCATAGCTTTGGAAAGCCAATACTATCTTGACAACAATACCGTCGACAATGGCAAGGTTGCAGCAAATGGTGCGACACCACTGCCGGGCCAATACCGTTATGACAAAAGAGCAGCCTTGCAAAATGCTTTAACAGTCTTCAAACAACAGACAACTGATGATGCAAAGTATGAAAAGGGCAAGTTGCTAGCTACTGCGCTCGAGGAGTTCAAGAACTCTAAATGCAGCCCTATGTTTGTAATTTCATCGGCTTGGGAAGACGGATACCCATCCGACTGGGCTATAAAATGTGATGAGAATAACAAATCATTCGCAGGTGTCGAAATCAACGAATGGGATGTACGCCAGTGGTTTACCAATTACAAACTGGAAAGCACCGTTGTTGAACCGATGAACGCAACCGAGATGAAAAGCGCCATAGGCAACATACTGCTTATGAATGCACAGCACTCAAGCATTGAGGGTGTTGAGGGATGGAACGAACTGTATGAAAGCGAGCGCAATGCATATTCAATCCGTCTGTACAATGGCAATGACTATCTAATGGTCGATGAATATATGGACCTTGGCGTAACCAATTCTCCTGCAACCACAGAAGGCAACAAAAATGCGGCCTGGTACTTTACATACGTTGGAACATCGGCACAGATTTATGACCTCGACGCGACAAACAGCAATCACCTGGCGGTGGTTGATGCACTTGCCAAGTTCGGAGAGCTGTACACAATTGCGAAAGATTACAACGACAATTATGATGCTACTGCAACCCAATTGGGTAAATACCACTATGACAACAAGGGCGAGAACAGCTTGACAAAAGATGGTTTTGACAATTTGTTTGCCATAGCCACCACGCATTATAACAAGGGTGCGGCAAAGATATTGGAGGAGTACCTCTCCGGGACATCAGATTACACCCCTGAGGTTATTGCATCTTTTGTCGATGCACTTGAGCAGCACTTTGTAAACTTCCACCTCAATACACCGCCTGCAGGTTATTACTACCGCATACGTGGTCGCGTGTCGCTCAATTACCTACAATCGGGCATAAACGGCGGAACACTCGCAATGGGTGCCATAACCGATGCTTCGGGCAACATCAACGATGCCGTTGCTGCAACATCAGTGTTCTATGCGGTTGACGGCAACGCAGATGGCGCAACAAATATCCTGTCATTCAACACCGGCCGTTACATACAGGCCGTGACAGAGGGAGGAAAGGTAGTGTTCAAGGAAGACAACATTCCACTTGACAATGTTGCCTACTACTCACAGGATGTACTCATACATCCGTCAAGGACAGACAGTGACGGATATTATGCGTGGGCATTTAATGGAAGCAATTACCTATGCGACAACATTACAAATGCAACAACCGCTAAAGATGTTGAAATCAGTGCCGGTAACAGTGCCAACAGAAAGTATGACTGGAGCATTGAACTTGTAACCGAACTGCCGATTGAGGTCTCTGCTGCAAAGATGACATCACTCTGTGTTCCTGTGGAGCTTGAAATACCCGACGGCGTTACAGCATATATTTTGACAGGAAAGGAGATAGCCGACGGCAACCATCTCTATGCCGTTGATTATGAAACATTCACGCCTGGCACTGAGGTTTTCAACGTAGAACAGATTGGCTGCGGCATAATCCCGGCCGGTATGCCTGTGTTGATAAAAGCTGACGAGGGTGTCCACTACTTCCCTATCAATTATAATGCGAAGGATGCCGACAAGGATGATGCAATGCTCGAGGAGATTGCAGACCTTGAAGCACGCAACCGTCTCGATGGCACACACGATGCAAGGCTCATCAGCGAACGCGCCGGTATCCAGCATCACATCCTAAGCAAGAAGAACGGCAAAGTTGGTATGTTCAAAGTGAAGATGGTATCTGCAGCAGAACGCGGGTTGGATTACGTGACAAAGCCCACCTTCATCAACCAGGCTCACCGTGCTTGGTTGCCCTATTCGGCAGCAGTGTCTGCATCGGGATTCTCGTTTGCCGTGGGTGGTAAAGGGCACGATACTACCGGCATTGACGGGGTAAAAGTCGAAAGAGAAGAGGATAACGCAATATACGATTTACAGGGACGTAAACTTGAAGGTATAACCTCGCCGGGATTCTACATTGTAAACGGCAAGAAGATTATTGCAAAATGACCAAGAAAGACTAGACTATGAAGACGAAGAAAAACTATATTACCCCCGAGATTTGTGAATACAGCATACTTACAACAGCAATGATTTGCCAGAGCGCAGTAAGTGCCGGTGGCAATAGCGATGATGACTATGTTGATGAAAATGAAGCATTGAGCAGCGAATACCGCAGCGATTGGGAAAACATCTGGGCAAATATGTAACAATAAAGATAATAAAAGCAGGAAGTTCTTG
>JAFYWV010000010.1 GCA_017546505.1 Bacteroidaceae bacterium | reverse complement strand
GGCGGATACCCCACAAACGAATAAAAAACAAAACATCAATAACAATAAAACAAACGACCCATGAAAAACAAAGTCATGTTAAAGGCTATAGGCACACTATATATAATATGTATACTATCCGGCTGTGGCGGCAAAATGAAAACACCCGTTTCCACACCACCCGATGTGGTAGTGGCACAGCCCGAAATATTGGATATACCCAATTTGTGGGAATATCCCGGCTACACACAGTCGGCAACCACAGTAGATTTGGTGGCCCGAGTGTCGGGAGTGTTGGAAGAAACAGGCTTCAAGTCGGGCGACTATGTTAAAGCCGGCCAACTGCTATACACCATAGAGCCCAAGCCATACCAAGACGATGTGGCCGAAGCCGAACAAAATGTAAGCAAAGCCGAGATAGCTTTGCAGCTGAGCAAGGCCACCTACGAGCGTACCCTCGAAGCCTCGAAAGGCAACGCCATAAGCGAGATAGACCTACTACAAACCGAAACCAACTACAAGCAGGCCCAAGTGGCACTGGACAATGCCAAGACACAGCTGGACAAAGCCCGAACCACACTGTCGTACTGCTACATAAAAGCACCTATCTCCGGCCATATAACCAAAAGCAGCGAAAGCGTGGGCAACTATGTGAACGCAGCAGGATCGCCAAGGCCGCTATCCACAATATACAACGACGAAGTGATGTATGTAAACTTTGCCATAGAAGAATACCGCTACATTACGTTGAAGAAACTGAACAAGACCGACAAATACAAGGTGTATGTAACCTTTACCGACAAGGAAAACAACAACTACATCCGCGAGGGAGTGATAAACTACATATCGCCAAACGTAGAGCTATCGACCGGAACACTATCCATGCGTGCCGTATTGCCCAACGACAATATGAATATCAAAGACGGTATGTTTGTAAAAGTGAACCTATTGGCCGATACCGTAAAGAACGCCATAGCCATACCCGAAAGCTCGATAGGCAGCGACCAAGCCGGACGCTTTGTTTACCTTGTAGACGACTCTAACCGAGTGGCAAAGCAACATGTGGAAGTAGGAATACTAAACTCCGACAACTACCGTCAGATAGTGAAAGGCATGAATGCCAACAGTCGATATGTGCAAAGCGGCATAGTGAAAGTGCACGAAGGGCAAACCGTCAACCCCATAAACCATAACAACAAATAAGCTAAAACCCACAACGATATGTCAAAGTTTTTTATCAACCGACCGATATTTGCAGGCGTTATAGCAGTGCTTATATTGTTTGCAGGACTATTGGCACTCAAAGAGCTGCCAATATCGCAATATCCCGAGATAACACCGCCCACAGTAAACGTGACGGCAAGCTATCCGGGAGCCAACGCCGAAACCATAGCCGAAACAGTAGGTGTGCCTATCGAAACAGCGGTGAACGGTGTGGAAGGGGCATTATATATGTCCTCTACATCGTCGAGCTCCGGAACATACAAACTTACCATCACCTTCGAAGTGGGTACGGATATAGACATGGCCACCATTTTGGTGCAAAACCGAGTGAACCAAGCCACCGCCAATTTGCCTACCGCCGTAACCCGAAACGGTATAACGGTGGCAAAGCAATCGACCAATATAGTAATGTTTATATCCATAGACTCGAAAGACACCAACCTCAACGGCCTATACCTTTCCAACTATGCCCGACTTAACGTAGCCGACGAACTATCGAGAGTGGAAGGCGTAGGCGGTGTAACAATATTCGGAGCCGACGAATACAGTATGCGTATATGGCTCAAACCCGATGTGTTGCAAATACGCGGATTATCACCTGCCGACATAAGCAATATGCTATCGTCGCAAAATATGCAAGTGGCGGCAGGCACCGTTGGTCAACCACCGGTGGCTACAAACAACGCCTACCAATACACTTTGGACGTAAAGAGTATGCTATCCTCGCCCGAAGAGTTTGGAAACATAGTTATCCAAACCTTGCCCGATGGCAGTTTTCTACGTCTGAAAGATGTTGCCGACATAGAGCTTGGCGAACAAACCTACTCTACCATCGCCCAACTGCATGGCAAGCCCGTAGCCTCGATAGGTATATATCAATCGCCGGGAAGCAACGCACTGGCAGTGGCCGAACGCTGCAAAGCCAAGATGGAAGAGCTGTCCAAATACTTCCCAGCCAACGTGGACTGGAACATAACACTGGACACTACAACGTTTGTAAAAGAATCGGTGAAAGAAGTGTATAAAACCCTTATCGAAGCCTTTGTGCTTGTACTGTTGGTTATAATGCTGTTCTTGCAAAACTGGCGTGCCGCCCTTGTGCCTACGTTGGTCATACCGGTGTCGCTTATAGGTACATTTGCCGTTATGAGCCTGCTGGGCTTCTCGCTAAACACCCTTACACTGTTCGGACTTATATTGGCCATAGGTATAGTAGTGGACGACGCCATAGTGGTGGTAGAAAACACCGTCCGCCATTTGGAGACGGGCAAGTTTACACCCAAAGAGGCGGCT
>JAFYWV010000076.1 GCA_017546505.1 Bacteroidaceae bacterium | reverse complement strand
GTAGTTGTGGCCACTCCCGACAGGGGCTATGATTTCACAGGTTGGTTTGTTGAGGGCACTGATGAGTGTGTGAGCGATGATGCAACTTATGTGTTCACAGCGTTTGAAGATATTACATTGGTTGCAGATTTTGAAAAGGAGGCAACAAATGTTGTTCTTAATTATACTGTTGCTGTGTCAAGCAACGGTGGTGGTTATGTTTCTATAAATGGAACTGATTCAACTTCTGTTTCTGTTGCAGAGGGCTCGGAGGTGACAGTGCTTGCAACTCCTGATACAGGATATGAATTCATTGGTTGGTTTGTTGATGCTGCAGATACTCTTTTCAGTACAAATGCCGAGTATACATTCATTGTTCCAAAGTATGATGTTGTTTTGACTGCAAAGTTTAATTCTATATTTGATCCTAACGGTCACGAATATGTCGACCTTGGCTTGTCTGTTAAATGGGCAACCTGCAATGTCGGTGCCACAAGGCCCGAGGTGTACGGTGGTTACTACGCCTGGGGCGAGACCGAGGAAAAGGACAATTATGATTGGAGCACCTACAAATGGTGTAACGGTAGTAATGATACAATGACCAAGTATTGTACAAACAGCGATTACGGAACAGTTGACAATAAAACCGTGCTTGACCCCGAGGACGATGTTGCCCACGTAAAATGGGGTGGCAGTTGGCGAATGCCAACAAAAGCCGAGCAAGATGAACTGCGCGAAAACTGCATCTGGACCTGGACAACTCAAAATGGTGTTGGTGTTTGCAAAGTAACCGGTCCTAACGGCAATAGTATTTTCCTTCCTGCCGCTCGATTATACTACGGTAAGGAATTTTATGACAGAGGTGTTTTTGGTGCCTATTGGTCGAATACTCTTGATAATAATTATAGTACTAAAGATAGTTATATGGCTCATGCGGTTGGCTTTGGATATGATTATTGCAGTGCGGGAGTTAGCGAACGTTTCATAGGTCGCAGCGTGCGCCCTGTCTGTGAATAAAGCAAAGCTTTATCGATGAGCTTTTTGGTGATAAGTCACGCGTAGCATCGCGTTAAGTGATGCCGCGTGGGGCACCTGGAAAAAAGCGAATCAATAATTTGCTGAAAGCATACCCTTGGGTATGCTCCCTAATTTATTTAAATCGCACGCACAATCAAGATTGTGCGTGCGATTGATTATTGGGCTGATATAATATTTCACTCTTTTTTGCGTTTAATGTTTGTAAAAAAGTCAAAGAGTATGAAGTGGTTCAATAATTTCGGCAGTGCAAAGTATCTTCTAATTGTGCTTGCTGCTTTAATAGCAGTAGCATCTTTGATGGTGTCTAATTTGATTGTCGATGACCTTAAACGCGAGGAGGAGCGCCGTATGACGGTGTGGGCTTCTGCGATGAGTTCTCTCATCAGCGCCGATGTTGATGAGGATGTGAGCCTTGAAGAGGAGATACTAAGCAGTAACAAGACTATTCCTGTTGTGATGGTCAGCGAAGAGGGTGACATTCTCTCCTATAATAATATTCCGGAGCAGAAACTTGAGTCAAGGGCTGCTGCTATGCGAGAGTCCGGCACAATGGTTGAGGTGCCGCTTGGCGATGGCAACAAGCATTATATCTATTATGACGACTCGGATACCCTGGTGCAGCTTGCCTATTATCCCTATATTCAGCTTGCTGTGGTTGTGGTATTCTTTATCGTATGCTTTGTGGCTATTCTGAACTCAAAGCGTGCCGAACAGAACAAGGTGTGGGTGGGGTTGTCAAAGGAGACAGCTCATCAGCTTGGAACGCCAATATCGTCGCTTATGGCGTGGATTGAGGTGCTTAAAGGTAAATATCCGTCGGACGAGCTTTTGCCCGAGATGGAGCGTGATGTGGAGCGCCTGCAGATGGTTGCCGAACGTTTCTCAAAGATTGGCTCAAAGAGCGAGCTTGCAATGGCCGATGTGAATGCTGTGGTTGAGAAGGCTGTCGGTTATATGAAACGTCGCAGTCCGGCAAAGGTAAATTATAGCCTCACGCTATCTGATGCTCCATTGCTTGTGGCTTTGAATGTTCCTCTGCTCGAGTGGGTGATTGAGAATCTTTGCAAGAATGCAATTGATGCTATGAGTGGCTGCGGAGATATCAATATCGTTGTGGCGGGATATGACAACAAGGTTGTGATTGATGTTGCCGATACAGGCAAAGGTATTGCAAAGGCTCGTTGGAAAACTGTCTTTACACCGGGCTTTACAACCAAACCACGCGGTTGGGGTTTGGGGCTTTCGCTTGCAAAGAGAATTGTTGAGGAGTTCCATAAAGGGCGCATATACATCAAAAAATCGCAACCGGGAAAGGGCACGACTTTCCGTATTGAGCTAAAAAAGTAAAGTTTTTTGGTAAATTAGGTGTTTCTAAAGAATTTTATTACTATCTTTGTGTCCTAAAATCGGATAGTGTGGGTGTAAAGCACTACTTTTGAGGAGTTATATTATTGATTGTGTTGATTTTATAGTAGCGATGGGAAGATTTGATAAATATAATGTAGACCTCAAGGGAATGAGAGTGACCTCCCTTGAATTGGAATTTGACCTTGATAATGCGTTTTTTGCTGATATTGAGGGCGAGGAGTTTCAGAAAGGTTCAGTCAAGGCTAAGGTGACGGTTGACAAATGCAGGGATATTTTCAATTTCTCTTTCTTGTTGGCCGGAACGGTGGTTGTTCCTTGCGACCGTTGTCTTGATGACCTTGAGATTGAGGTGGAGACCGAGAATACCTTGCGCGTGAAGCTTGGTGACAGCTATGCCGATGAAGGCGATATTGTGATAATCCCTGAGAATGAAGGTGATTTGAACATAGCGTGGTATTTGTATGAATTCATTGTTCTGGCTTTGCCAATGAAGCGTGTGCACGCTCCCGGGAAATGTAATCACGAGATGACCGGCAGGCTAAAGAAGCACTCGGGCGATGCCGAGGAGGCCGAGGATGGAGAAGAGATGCAGATTGACCCACGTTGGGCCGGTTTGAAGGATTTACAGATAGAAGAAGATAATTAAAAAAATATTTAAAACGTTTTAAAAATGGCACATCCTAAAAGAAGACAATCAAAGACTAGAACTGCCAAGAGAAGAACTCACGACAAGGCAGTAGCTCCTACATTGGCTATATGCCCTAACTGTGGCGAGTGGCACGTTTATCACACCGTATGCGGTGCGTGTGGTTATTACAGAGGCAAGCTTGCTGTAGAGAAAGCTGTCTAAATAATTATTCTACCGCCGATGGCTCTTGCCGACGCGGGTAGTTTTTTGTCGAAGACAAAAACGCACCTATGGCATAAAGTAGGTGCGTTTTTATCATTTTAAGAATATTATGCATAAAGCCGGTTTTGTAAATATTGTGGGCAACCCCAATGTCGGTAAGTCGACACTTATGAACCTGTTGGTGGGTGAGAGGATTTCCATTGCCACATTCAAGGCGCAGACGACAAGACATCGCATTATGGGTATTTTGAACACCGATGATGCGCAGATTGTATTCTCGGATACTCCCGGTGTCCTTAAACCCAACTACAAGTTGCAGGAGGCAATGTTGCGTTTTTCGCGTTCGGCGCTTCGTGATGCCGATGTCCTGCTCTACGTGACCGACGTTGTTGAGAGCCTCGAGAAGAATAGCGACTTCATTGAGGAGGTGCGCAAGCTTGATGTGCCCATTATTGTGCTCATAAACAAGATTGACTTGAGTAATCAGGCCGAACTTGTGAAAAAGGTCGAGTTGTGGCACGAGCTTATTCCGGAGGCTGAGATACTGCCTATATCTGCAACTGCAAAGTTCAATGTCGATGCAGTGATGAAACGTGTGATGGAGCTGTTGCCCGAGTCGCCACCATATTTTGAGAAGGATGCACTCACTGACAAGCCGGCACGTTTCTTTGTTACAGAAATAATCCGCGAGAAAATCCTCTTGCACTACGACAAGGAGATACCGTACGTGTGCGAGGCTGTCGTTGAGCAATTCAAGGAGGATGACGGAAAGATATATATAAAGGCGCTGATATATGTCGAGCGCGATTCGCAAAAGGGCATCATCATCGGTCACGAGGGTTCGGCGCTGAAGCGTGTGGCTACCGATGCGCGCCGCGAACTTGAGAAATTCTTTGGGAAAAGAATATTTTTGGAGATTTATGTAAGAGTCGACAAGGATTGGCGTAACAGCGACCGTCAGTTGCGCCGTTTCGGTTACGACCAAAAAGATTGATAGATTATGGGAAATCTTGTAGCAATAGTGGGTCGCCCCAATGTGGGTAAGTCAACCCTTTTCAATCGCTTGACAGAGACTAAGCAGGCGATTATATCGGACGAGGCCGGCACAACGCGTGACCGTCAGTATGGCCGTTGTTTTTGGTGCGGAAAGGAGTTTTCGCTTGTGGATACCGGGGGTTGGGTGCGCAACTCGGATGATGTCTTTGAGGAGGCAATCTGTGATCAGGTGACACTGGCGCTTGAAGAGGCCGATGTCATTCTGTTTGTTGTTGATGCGATGAACGGGCTCACCGACCTTGATATGGAGATGGCGTCGATGCTTCGCCGTTCAAAGAAACCGGTACTTGTTGTTGCGAACAAGGTTGATACATACGAAATGCAGTATGGCACGGCCGAATTCTATAGCTTGGGTTTGGGCGATATGTACTGTATCTCAGCTGCTAATGGTAGTGGAACGGGTGATTTGCTCGACGAGATATTGACAAAGTTTACAAAAGAGGCCGAGGAGGCTCCCGAGGAGAACATTCCACGCTTTGCGGTGGTTGGACGTCCGAATGCCGGCAAAAGCTCAATTATCAACGTGTTCTTGGGTGAGGACCGTAACATTGTGACAAACATTGCCGGTACAACACGTGACTCGATTCTTACACGATATACAAAGTTTGGCTTCGACTTCTATCTGGTTGACACTGCCGGTATACGCAAGAAGGGCAAGGTGAGTGAAGATATTGAATATTACTCGGTGCTGCGCTCAATACGTGCCATTGAGAACAGTGACGTGTGTATTCTTATGATTGATGCCACTCGCGGTATCGAGTCGCAGGATTTGAATATCTTCTCAATCATACAGCGTAACCAAAAAGGTCTTGTGGTGGTTGTCAATAAATGGGATTTGGTTGAGGACAGGAGTGAGAAGGTGCAGAAATTCTTTGAGAATGCAATTCGTGAACGTCTTGCACCGTTCGTTGATTTCCCGATTATATTTACATCGGCAGTGACAAAACAGCGTGTCTTTAAGGTGCTGGAGACTGCAAAGGATGTATATCTGAATTCTCAAAGAAAAATCTCTACTGCAAAGTTCAATGAGGAGATGTTGCCACTCATCGAGGCCTATCCGCCACCATCAATTAAGGGCAAGTACATAAAAATCAAATACTGTATGCAGTTGCACGAGACGCGTGTGCCGTCGTTCCTGTTCTTTGCTAACCTGCCACAGTATGTGAAAGAACCATACAAACGCTTTCTTGAGAATAAAATCCGTGCTAAGTGGAACTTCCACGGAGTGCCGATGAATATTTTCATCAGGCAGAAGTAGACGTAGTGCAACGCAGTCAACTTCTCAAAGCCTGAATATTTTCATCAGGCAGAAGTAGACGTAGTGCAACGCAGTCAACTTCTCAAAGCCTGAATATTTTCATCAGGCAGAAGTAGACGTAGTGCAACGCAGTCAACTTCTCAAAGC
>JAFYWV010000075.1 GCA_017546505.1 Bacteroidaceae bacterium | reverse complement strand
CCGTCTGGCAAAAGGGGCGTTGCATACCTTTGTAAATGTGATTGCGGAAACGAAACCATTGTGATTGCGTCAAATCTGCGTGGCGGACACACATTAAGTTGCGGGTGTTTGAGCGTGGAGTCGAGAAAACAAGTGCATAGTAAACACGGCGCTTGTAATCATCGTTTGTACACTACGTGGACAAACATTAAACAGAGGTGTGGCAACCCTAACAACGCCAGTTTCAAGAATTATGGCGGGCGTGGAATTACGATGTGCGATGAGTGGCGGAATGATTTTGAGGCGTTTTACAGATGGGCAATGTCAAACGGATACGATGAAAAACTTACGATAGACCGAATTGACAACGACGGGAACTATTGCCCAGAAAATTGCCGCTGGGCGACAATGCTTGAACAACGCCATAATCGCAGAGATACACTGTACGAAAGGAGCGGTACCGATGGACGTCAAATGGATTAAGGTGTCCACCAGTATGTTTTCGGGCAACCGCAAAATCAAGCAAATTGAGGTTATGCCAGAGGGCGACACCATCCTTGTTATTTGGTTGAAATTGCTGTTGCTTGCCGGCAACGTGAACGATCACGGCGCAATCTATATCACGCCCGAAATCCCCTACACCGAGGAAATGCTGGCCAATGAACTGTGTCGCCCATTAACCACGGTGCGCTTGGCGTTGTCGGTGTTTGAACAATTTGGAATGATAGAGATTATTGACAACGTGTACTATCTGTCCTCTTGGGAGAAATATCAAAGCACCGACAAGCTGGCGGAAATGCGGGAATATAACCGAGAGGCACAACGCCGTTCAAGGGCGCGCAGAAAGGGGTTGTGTAGCGTCAATGACATGTCATTGACAAGTCAACCTTGTCAAGACACAGAAGAAGAAGGAGAAGAAGAAAAAGATTTAGAATTTCATTCATTCTCTCTTGCGGACAAAAAAACAAAAGCGTTAGAGGCGTTAGGCGGTAGTTTGGGACAAGGCGTGGTAATGATTAGCGAGGAACAGATGGACGACCTACTGGAGAAGTTGTCTATTGACGAGTTTGAAAAGTACATCAAGATCGTTGCCGAGTGCGAATTGAAGGGCAAGCGGTACAAAAAGAAATCACATTATCAAGCCATATTGGATATGGCGGCAAGAGATAGGAGGATAGCAAATTGATTACATTGTGCGAGTGTGTTGAGAAACAATCGGCAAAGGTGCCGCGATATAAGAGCGTTGATGGCGTGAACACATACCAATGCCCACGGTGTTTTAACCATATTGTGTCCCGTATGGGATTCGCATGGGTATGTGGCGAGCTTGACAACTATTGTAGTAAATGCGGGCAGAAATTAGATTGGAGTGAATTGGTGTGAAAAAGAAAGTTTGCAAGTGGTGCGGCAAAGAACACGGCGACTTATCCGCGGGGGATATGTGCAGTTGGTGCAGACGCAGACGCGCGCAATGCCGGCGATTTGCTAAAGAGCGTGACAAGGTAAGAGTGCTGTGCGGTCTTGAGCCGCTGGGGAAACAAGAGGTGTAATATGAACGATATGGTCAACCACCCCGATCACTACACGGGCAAGTGTGAGTGCATCGACGTGATGATGCAAACGCAGGGTACCGACGCCGTGCTGGGTTTCTGTATGTGCAACGCCTTTAAGTATTTGTGGCGGCACAACAACAAAAACGGCATAGAAGACGTCAAAAAAGCAAAGTGGTATCTGGACAAGTATATTGAGATTAAGGACGGTGATGGCTGATGCTGTGTCCACTATTTGGCTGTGGCGGTGAAACTAAAGTGATTAACAGTAGACCGTATTATGCCGGCGTGCGTCGGCGGCGTTAATGCATGGCGTGCGGGCGCAGATTTTCAACCATTGAGATTATATCCAGATTAGGACAGATCAAGTCACCAAGAGAGGAGAATAACAATGCTGACGATTGAAAAGACCGTACTCCCCTCCCCCGAACAGTGGGAAATCATTATTGAGGGTATGCGTAATCCTATGAATAGTTGGGATAAGATGGATAGCGCGGCTTTTATTCATTTTGACAATACCGAGGAATTTGTGCTTGGCGATGCCGACCACGCCCTTATGACCAAACTGAACAAGGGCGGTACGGAACATTCAAAGTATAGACGGATGTTGCCAGTGTGGGTGACTATCAACGCTCCTATGTTTTGGTGGAAAGAATTTGACACCTACAAAATCGGCACGGTTGCAAACAGTTGTAGCACGATGCACAAAATCCATAGTAAGCCTATTGAACCGAGCGATTTTAGCATTGACAATTTCCAAATGGAATACTTGGACGATGAACTTGAATTGAACGATATGTTCTTAAATGTGGTGTGTGATTGCGAAGAATTGCGTAGAAAATTCATTGAAACTGGCGACAAGAAATATTGGAAAGGCTTAATCGAATTGTTGCCTATGGGGTACAACCAAAAGCGAACCGTGATGCTGAACTATGAGGTGATGGCTAACATCTACAAACAACGTCGCAATCATAAACTGGACGAGTGGCACACGTTATGCGATTGGATTGAAAACCTGCCGTATGCGGATTTGATTACTGGGGGCGAGTAAATGATATTGAGATACGGGTACAAATTCATCCCCGTGTGTGATGGGTGCGGAGCAGAACTTGACAGAGAGCAAGTGTACGACTTGGCCGT
Source organism: Bacteroidaceae bacterium (assembly GCA_017546505.1). GTDB lineage: Bacteria > Bacteroidota > Bacteroidia > Bacteroidales > Bacteroidaceae > HGM04593. Next base: position 32,486 of record JAFYWV010000075.1, on the reverse strand, counting down.
CGGTGCTATGAAAGCGGAGGGCTGGGCGTTTGTGTCTACCGGCAGAATGAGTACAGAATGGTATCATTTCTGCCCCGTGTGTAAAGCGAGGAGAAAAGTAAATGGCTGAATATGTTGACCGTGAGGCGTTGCTGAAAAGTAAACAATGGCTGGCGTTACAAGATCGTGACAAAGCAATGGCGAAATCTATTATACAGCGTCAGCCCACCGCCGACGTGGTGGAAGTTGTGCGGTGTAAGGACTGCGTCCACGCTGGCTATCCCGAAGATAAAATTGTGTGGTGCCTCAAGCATAAGAAGTATATGCCGAAGTATGGCTATTGCAATTACGGAAAGGAGCAAGACGATGGCTGAATATATCGATCGTGATGCGTTGATTGCTGAATATGACAGAGTACACAAAGGTACCGCAGGCGGCGCAAGAAAACTTATGGTTGATGCTCCTGCCTGCGATGTGGTAGAGGTAGTGCGGTGTAAGGATTGTATGTATTTCGACACTATAAAAAGCATTATTGACGGAAGGCCAATGAGCGTTTGCAACTACGGATGGTACAGACAAGACGTTACCGATATGCACTTTTGTAGCCACGGACACAAAAAGATGGACGGAAAGGGTGATGGTTGATGTTGGAAGTGATGTTGGAGATACTGATACCTATCGTTGGTACGTTAATCATAGCTTATATCTTACTTTGGACGCTGTAAGGGGGCGGTGTGAATGAGAAACGATAGTGACGGCATTGGGTGTTTGTTCAGTATTGTGATTTTTGTGGTTTTTGTAGGCGTGTCTTTATGGAGTTCCTATGCAATAGCAACGAGCAATCTACCCGATTGGATGAAGTTTTTACTGTTGAGATGAAAGGGTGATGGTGAATGAGAAAGACAATAGCGGAGATTATCCGTGTGGCAAACATGCACGCAAACCCTTTGGGTCAAGTTGGATTTGCTGAAGCAGATGCCCTTATCGCAAACGATGTGGTTAAAGTTGTTCGTTGTACGGATTGCGAATATGCTCGCATTTTGGGGAAGTACGGTTGCCATTGCTTGAACGCAAACACACCGTGGCATAATGACGAATTTGAAGTGTATATGGGTTTGTCCGATTTTTGCAGTTATGGCGTGAGAAAAGACGGTGCAGACAATGAGTGATATAACCTACTGTGCATATTCAAATTGCCCGTTAAAGAACTGTTCACGGCACATAACCAAATCGGATAGGAAAAGCAAATATGTAAGTGTTTGCGATTTTGCACCGACTTGCAGGGATTACCTTTACTATGTTTTGAAAGAGGTGGAGAAAGACAATGAGAGATAGGCTGATAGAGTTGCTACGCCCGTTGGTTGGTTACAGAGCGTTGGCTGTGGCAAATGAACTTATCGAAAACGGCGTAACGGTGCAGGAGTGGATTTCGGTCAAGGATAGGTTGCCAGAAAACGACCAACGGGTACTTTGCTTTAATTACAACGGCGAGTACAAAGTTTTGCGATGGAACTATATCGACTGGATGTGGAACAGTGGTATCGAATGGCTCAAAGAAGATTATGTACTTTATTGGATGCCCCTGCCACAACCGCCGAAAGGAGAATGAGTATGGGTCTTGATATTACATTTACACGAAGAAAGAACTTTGTTTGCCCCAAGTGTGGAGAAGTAGTGGGGCACATCGATTTGGATTGTGCTGATTGCGGCGGCCGTAGTTGGTATCCGCTTTTGGAACAACTTGGGTATTATGTGCCCTATGAACATAGAACCGAGGAAAACGATTGGTATGGCAAGGATATGGTGCTGAATAACGAGCAAGCGGATGAGGTATACCGATTTGCAACGGAGAATTGCCTTTACGGATCGGGTTTGGTGCGGTCGTTGATTGCAACTGCGTTATGCGAAAAGGACAGCATTGTGGTCAATGCGGATTGGTAAGGAGGGCGGTGTTATTTATTCATTCGGCAAAATGTTTGGAGCTGTAATAAGTTAGATGAATTGCGATTAAAAGAAAGGAACGGGCTGTGGAAACAATTAGAACATACACCAACACCAAATGCGAGTTGGAAATAGCAAAAGCCCGTCTGGGCTGGCTGATGGACAGAAAAGAGGAACTGTACTGCAAGTATTTCCCGATAACGGCAAGGTACAAGGATGATGTTATCTCCGGCGGTGAACAGCGCAATGACAAGATGGATAGATACCTTGCCGAACTATACGACGTCGATATAGGCACGGGATTGAGCCTTGTCGACGAAATAAACCTACAACGAACTACCGTGGAACGGTTGAACGGCTACATTGCCAATATGACCGACGCATTGGGTAGGATGGGCGGCATTGAGTATGAGCTGTACTATGAGATCGTAGTCAACGGCAAGCGTATAACCAAGGCTGTCGAGTACATCGCTGAGAAATACGACAGAGATACGCAAACGATCTGGAAGTATTATTATCCAAAAATCGAAAAAGACATAAAATGTCTAACGACGTATAGTGAAAGTACAGTAAATGGCGTCGTATAATTAAAATGTGGACAAAAGACAAGAGACTCATGTGTGTATCACTCCTTTTTTCCTCCTCTTTATAAGCCGCATAAAATGTGCGGCGAGGACGTCCCTGCTACGGCGGGGGCGTCCTTTTATATTTACCGAAAGGAATTGCCTATGAAAGCAATTAAATGCGATTTACCCTATGCGGACAGAATCGAAATCCACCCGATGGCGGACTTGCATATTGGCGACGCCCATTGCGATTACAAGAGCATTCTGGAACGAATCGAATACATTAAGAACACGCCCAACGCTTATATCATTTTAGACGGCGATCTGATGGACACGGCTATTGCATCCAGCGTCGGTGATACATACGGCGCAACGCTCACGCCTATGGAGCAGTTAAAGGAATGCGTCAAACTGTTTGAGCCTATCCGCGACCGCACATTGTGCGTACTGCCGGGAAATCACGAAAACAGAGTGTATAGAACGGACGGCATTGACATTACGCAGTTAATGTGTAGCCAGCTGGGATTGCAGGACAAATACTCACCTACTACGGCGTTGCTGTTCGTGCGATTCGGCAAGAAAACGCGCGAACACCATGGCAGACGCCAGCTCTACACCGTCTATTGTTGTCACGGTAGCGGAGGCGGCAAGCTCGTCGGCGGAAAGGCTAACCGCGTTGAGGCGTTGGCTGGTATTGTGGACGCGGACATTTATATCCACGCGCACACGCATTTGCCGTTGGTGTTCAAGCAAGCGTTCTATCGTGTGAGCGGTGCAAACAGTAGTGTGGCGTTGGTGGACAAGTTGTTTGTTAACACGGCGGCGTCGCTAAACTACGGCGGATATGGCGATTACCAAGGCTATAAGCCAGCCAGTAAGCAAGCACCCGTCATTTATCTGGACGGACACAAACGCGAGATGTACGCGAAGCTGTAAGGAGGTGTAACAATGGCAAGTGTTATCAATGTAACGCCCGACAAGGACGGTAAGCTGTTTATCACCTTGTACGGCACCAAGTATGAGATTGTAGTAAATAAGCCAGAACCGAGCGAGGACGAGGACTAAACACAAAGGAGGTGGCGCGGTATGGCTGTTAAAAAGCCCAAGCCCTACAAGGTGGGCGACCCGCTTACTCCCAAGCAAGCCAAATGGATTGACGAATACATTAAGACCGACGACCTAACCACGGCGTCGCGTAATGCCGGCTATAGCGGTAATGACAAAACACTAAAGTCGATGGGTCAGCAGAACAAGGAAAAGTTTAGGGACTTGTTAGAGGCGCGTCGCAAAGAACTGGACGAACAGCTGACAAAAGAAACCATTGCCGATCTGGACGCTATATACACCTTTTGGACAAGCGTATTAAACGACCCCGACGCCCGAATGAATGACCGCTTGAAGGCAAGCGAGTATTTAGCAAAGGCAAAGGGCGCATTTGTTGAGAAACGGCAAGTGCAAGTCGTGGAAACGGATTGGTTTGTAGATGGCTAAAAGACTGAATCCCGCCATTTTTAACGATTGGGTGTATGAGGGCATCAGCGACTATTCCCACCGCATAGAGGTGTACTATGGCGGTGCTGGTAGTGGTAAGTCTGTGGGCGGTACGCAAAAGGCATATCTCAAAGCACTTAAAATGGTGCGTAAGGTGCTTGTTATCCGTAAAATCCAGCGCACGATTAAAGACAGTATATGGTCATTGTTCATCTCCCACCTACACGCGAGCGGACTATATAACGCTTGTAGGGTAAATAAGAGCGACTACGAAATAGAACTGCCTAATGGGTCTGTGTTTCTGTTTAAGGGCCTTGATGATCCCGAAAAGATTAAGTCTATTGACGGCATAACGGATATTGTGATTGAGGAGGCCACCGAGCTTACCGAGGACGATTTCACGCAGTTAAACTTGCGTCTACGTGCGGCGTCACCGTGCTTGCAGATTTACCTAATGTTCAACCCGATTAGCAAAAAGAACTGGGTGTATGACTATTTCTTTGTGCGTTCTTTGCCCGTCAATGTAAAGGTGGTAAAGACAACCTACAACGACAACAAGTTTTTGAGCGACGAATACCGGCAAGAGTTGGAACGGCTAAAAGACCGCAACCCCGCCTATTATCGCATTTATGCGCTGGGAGAGTTTGCGACGCTGGACAAGTTGGTGTTCCCCGTATACAAGACAAAGATTGTCAGCGAAGAAGACGTGCAAGGGCTTAAACGCTGGATAGGGTTGGACTTCGGTTATATCAACGACCCGTCAGCCATCGTTTGGGGCTACATAGACACGGCAAATAAGCGCATTTATGTGACGGGCGAGTATGTTCGCAGGGGAATGAAAAACAACGAAATAGCCGACGTCATGCGCGATTTAGGGCTATCTAAAGACAAGTCGTATGGTGATAGCGCGGAACGCAAGTCTATTGACGAAATACGGGACAAGGGCATCAACATTGAGCCAACCGAAAAGGGCAAAGACAGCGTTATACACGGCATCCAATGGATACAGCAGTATGAACTGATCGTGGACGAACGATGCTTTAAGGTTATTGAGGAATTGGAAAACTACACGTGGAAAAAGGACAAGAAAACGGGCGAGTATGTGAACGAGCCAGTAGACACCTTTAACCACACTATTGACGCCATACGCTATGGCTTGAACAAGTACATTAAGGGAACAAAGACGCCGACGGTGATTAAGAAACCGCACGGACTGTAAGGGGTGTAAGAAATGTATACTTTACCGAAGGACACAAAAATTACCTGCCAAATTCTAAATGATGTTATCGCCTACAATGAACTGTTAAAGAAACGCTTTGACAGATTAGAGGCGTACTATCTGGGCATGCACGACATTTTGGCGCGTGACAAGGATGGCAGATTGAAGAACAACAAGGTGGTAGTCAACCACGCGAAGTATATCACCGATACCAACGTTGGTTATCTGCTTGGTAATCCCGTGGACTACCAGCCCAGCGAGGGACACGACATTGAGCCGTTGTTGGATGCGTATAAAAAGCAGACCATTAACGATTTAGACACCGAGATCGCCAAGGATGTGTCCATCTTCGGCATGCAGTATGAGTATGTGTATGCAAATGAGAACGCCGAGCCTAAAAGCTGTGAGGTGGACAACAGAAACGCCATCATTGTGTACGACGACACCGTGGAGCATAACAAGTTATTCGGTTTGATTTACCGACCCATCAAAGAGGGTAACACCTTTAAGTATTGGGAAATCATCTACGTGGACAAGCAGATTAAACGCACTTACAAGTCGTTCTCCAAGCGATTACAGCAAGTCGGCGTGGACGAGCCTCACGCATTTGGCGATGTGCCGTTGATTTGCTACAAGAATAACCCCGAATGTATGGGCGACTATGAGCCAGTAATCAGCCTTATCGACGCCTACAATCTGCTACAGAGTGACCGCGTGAACGACAAGGAACAGCTGGTGGATGCCATCTTGTGCTTGTACGGTATGGACTTTGACGCAGAACAAGCCGACATGTTGCGAGAAAGCCGTATGCTGGCGAATATCCCCGCTGACGGCAAGGTGGAGTATTTGGTCAAGACCTTGCAAGAGGCTGACGTGGATGTACTGCGGCAGAACATTGAAGCGGACATTCATAAAATCAGCATGGTGCCTAATATGAGTGACGAGAACTTTATGGGCAATTCGTCCGGCGTTGCGATCCGCTACAAGTTGTTGGCGTTTGAACAGAACGTAAAGAACAAAGAGCGGTATATGGAAAAAGGCTTAATGGAACGCTTTAAGCTGTATAACCATTTCTTGTTCACACAATCCAAGATGGCAGAGGTGCCGATCGAGGAAGTTGACGCCGTATTTAAGCGCAATCTGCCGTCTAACGACTTTGAGATTTCCCAGATGATTAACAACCTTGTTGATTTGGTGGACGCAGAAACGCTGTTGAGCCAGTTGTCGTTCATTAAGGACGCCAGCGAGATTGTAGCGTTAAAGGCAAAAGAGGACGAGGCACGACCCAAGGCCGCCTACGACGAGGCGTTTAGTAATAACGAAATGGGTGATGCCAATGTGGGTAAAAATCAAGAAGATACTGAAATGGCTGTGGGTGCTGTTGTAAGTTAAGGGGGTGTGTAAATGGCTAAATCCGCAAAGTATTGGGATAGGAGAGCCATACGCCGACTAACCGAGGCTGAACAACAGAGCGAGGCATATATTAGGCGCATCCAACGGATATATGATAGGGCGAATCGCAATATACAGCGTGATATTGAGGCGGTATACGCCAGCTATTCCAGAACTACGGGGCTGGATGTGCAGACCTTAAAGGAATTGCTTACAGCCAGCGAAACAGAGGCGTTATGGGCAGAGATGCAACGCCGAGGGCTGGACGGGTATGTGCGTGGCAATTATAAAGCCCGCATATCCCGTCTTGAAAAGATACAAGCGCAGATTTACGCAAGGGCAAAAGAGGTATACCCAGAGGAAGTCTTGCAACATACCATGTGCTATGAGGGCGTTATCAATCGTTCGTTTTACCGGACTATCTACGACATGCAGATGGGTACTGGCTTAGACTTTGCGTTTTCCAAAATCGACGACAATTTGGTTAAGGCGTTGATGCGCGAGGCGTGGAGCGGCAAGAATTACAGCGCGCGGATATGGGGCAATACTGACCTATTGGCAGAGAGCGTGGCGGAGATCGTCGGTGGTGCGCTGATTAGCGGACAAAGCATTGAGAAAACGTCCCGACAGATACGCGAACGATTTGGCGTTGCTAAATACTACGCTGACCGCCTTGTACGCACCGAGGCAAACCATTTCCATAACGAGGCTGACGCTATGGCCTATGAGGAAATGGACGTGGAAAAGTATGTGTTCGTCGCCACGCTGGACACACGCACCAGCAAGAAATGCCAAGAATGGGACGGCAAGGCTATCCCGTTAAAGGAACGACAAGCTGGCTATAACTACCCTCCCTTGCACCCTAACTGCCGTAGTAAAACCCGTGCATATATGGGCGCAGAGGTTGAGGCAACATTACAACGCCGTGCGAGAAACCCCGTAACGGGAAAGAACGAGATTGTGGGTAACGTTTCGTATGAGGAATGGGCGAAACAGCACGGCATTGGCGCAGACAACAACAAAAAGCCATTGAAAAAAGCAACGGCGCAGGATATAATTGGTAATGATGGCGACACACCGATATTGACCATGGAGCAAACGATTGAAAGGGCAAAGCGCATGGTACAAAGCGACAAGTACAAAGGCGTTACAACAATGCAAGAGGTACGTTCTGTTACTAAAAGCATATTGGGGTATGACGGCCTACCAAGAGTTGTTAGTGCTGGGGAGTTTGGCGAATTGGCCTCTGACAACACTGTGCTGTATCGTGGAGTACACGCAAGCGAAACCAAAACCGCCACGGAAATTGTGGATGGGTTTAAGAACGGAGCCTTATGGACTGGCAACACTGGCGGCGGCGCCTACGGCAATGGCATATATTTCACGCCACACGCGAGTGTGGCGCACGGGCAATACGCTGGTGCTGGCGGCGAAGTGATTGAGATTGTGTTAGACAAAAAAGCAAAAGTCGCAGACTTTAGGACGATATGTAGCGAGTTTTGGGAAACTGGAATACATAAAATCATTGGTTTGCCAACAGAGGACTACCAATATGTGATCAGAGATGTTGCGCAATATGCGGCCGTTAAAGGCTACGACGCCGTTGCATTGAATGGATGGCAAGGGCAAGATCACGTTATAGTCTTAAATAGAACAATGTGCATTGTAAAGGGGCGATGATATGGTCGTTGAAACATTAACAGACAGACTGGCGGCTGGGCTATGTTTGTATGTTGAAAACTATTTCATAGCACAAGATGGAGGCAAACTTGGGCTGAAACCATCTTATAAGGTAGATTATGAAATACACAATGTTGATAATCTATACAAACACACTAATATTGACGATTTTTGGGTACACGTCATTACTGGTAGCAAACACATAAGCGAGTTGCCCGTATGTTTGCAAGAACTTGTTAGGCAGTATTTGCCGCGGTTTCTAAAAGATTACCCACAATACAAAGACAATCCATATTTTATTGATTAAAGCACTTTGCCATTGGCAAGGTGCTTTTTTCATACATTAGCCGACGGGCGTTAAACGAGAAAGGAGCGTTATTCTATGCAGGATAACAGTAATTTGACTCAAACTGTGGACACGGCGGCCACCGTTACTACTGAGGAATCCACCGCTGGTGCAACGTTTACCCAAGCCGATATGGACAACTTGGCTGGTAAAATCCGTGGCGAGGAAAAGCGTAAAGCTGAGCAGGCCGTTAGAGATGCGGTTGCGCAGGCTATCGCAGAGGAACGCCGCCAAGCACAGTTGACCGCAGAGGAACGGGAAAGCGAGGCGAAAGCAAAGCGTGACGCCGAATTGAAGGCACGTGAGGATGCTATCACCCTCCGTGAGCGTAGATTGATGGCGCAGGAATTGCTTTCCAAAAAGAATATCCCCATTGATTTAGTTGATTTTGTTGTAGATTTAGACGAGGCAAAGACCGAGGCAAATGTGGAGAGAATGGCAAAGACCTATAACAAATCCGTTGAAAATGGCGTTACCGACAAATTGAAAGGCACACCACCTACCGACTTTTCTACTACCACCACCACAGCCGACAAGCCCAAAAAGGTGACGTCGGCATTTTGATTCCAACAAAACGATTAGGAGTGTGATTTACTATGGCAAGACAAGATGCATTGAATATTTTTGTGAACGGCGAAACCAAGGATAAGCTGGCTGAGACCTATGGTGAGGTTATCGAGGCTGTCCAGAAGGGTGCTGTTTCTGAGCAGATTAAGAACAAGAATTACAGCGGTGACCCCACTACTGGTACTGTTGTGATTAACCGTTTTAAGAACGCTACTGTGGACAATCTGGGTACTGCCCGTGCTGGTGGCAAGGGTACTGCGCTTGACAACGGCGGTCAGGTGACCGTTTCCGTTGACACCGACAAGGAGATCGTCGAGGAGCTGTCCAAGAAGGACGTCAAGCTGTTCGGTTTGGCTGGCATGGCTGAGAAGCGCAAGGCTAACCACGCCAAGCGCATGATTGCCTATTTGGACAAGGAGTTTTTCGCTTGCGCCGAGCGCGAGGGTACCAAGGTTGAGCTGACCGCCGCCGATGTTGCCGGCAAGGTTGAGGAGCTGATTTTGGCTGTTGAAACCACCGTGAACGATTATGTGGACGGCGTTGACCGTGACATGATTGTTGTGACCGTTACCCCTGCCGTGTATTCCGCTATCCAGAACTACATTGACAGCGTGCCTAACAGCATCAACGGCGTGAACGACAACTATTTCCACAACGTTCGCATTTTCTCCAACCATCGCCAGACCAAGCCCGCCATCGCTATGATTGACGGTGCCGTGGCGCAGTTGGTGACCACCGACGAGTATGATGCGGAGAAAATCCCGCTGTCCAATGACATTGCGCTGGAGCTGTTCTTTAGCAAAGGCACCAAGGCTGTTATGCCCGATTTGATTAAGTACGCTGATACTTTCTAATTTAGCGTGCTGTGCCTATGAGGTTATTTGTGGTGCTTGTACACGATAACCGAGGCTGATTATGGTTGGCGTTTATCCAGTTACAAGATATGTCTGTAAGGCTCAAAAACGCAAATAAGAAAAGTCAAAAGGTGTAGTATGAAATTTAAGCATAAAGTTACGGGGATTGTAGAGGACGTAACGAACGAATCTCTAATCCATCAGTACATTAAGCATAAGGATACTTATGTTGCCGTCAAAGAAAAGGCGAAAAAGAACGCCGACAAGTAAACGCCATTAGCAAAGGAGGTGTTAGTATGGACGAACTGAACGCTAAAATCAAGGGCTATCTGCGCATCGTCAATAAGAACGTCGATGTGATTGAGCAGGATAACGAAGGCTTAATTGATTTCGTGATCGGTGAGGTAGCCGACAGAGTGATGTTATATCTAAATAGCGAACGCATCCCCTCTAAACTGGAGCGTGTGTTGGCTAATATCGTGAATACTGGTCTAACACGGTGCCTAAAAGCTATTGAGATGACCAAAGAGGGCACGACGGATGTTGACCGTGCTATCGCGAGTGTTAGCGACAATGGGCAATCCATCTCTTACGCCAACGAAGTGACGCGGTACTTTACCACGGCAAGCGACGACGAGTTGTTTACGGGGTTTACTGCGTTATTGAGCAGATATAGGAGGGTTAAAGTTGTTTATCCCACACACAATGAAAACGGCAATGGCTAAAGCGTTTTACGACAAGGAAATCCACCTAATGGATATGCGTACCGAAACGGACGCAGAGGGCGGCGTGAAAACTACTGGCTATTCCGTAGGCAAGGCATTCAAGGGCAACGTAAACTTTTCAAACTGTGAGAAAATCCAAGAGGACTATGGGCTGGACTACAAGGTGAATATCACTATTACAACCAACGACAACGCCGTTAAATTAGCCGATATTTTGGCGTATGACGGCGTTTTGTATGAGGTTAAGGGTATTTACCGTCGTGACAGCCATAATGTCATTTTGGGGGCAATTTGGCGCGTTTAAGCATAACGGGTGTTGACCGCCTTATGAAACGCTTTGAAAAAATCGCTAATATGGAATTGCGGGACGCTATGAATTGGTCTGTTCGTTTGGTACACGGACAAGCCAAGACGCTCGCTCCCGTAAACGATGACGGCGGTAGTGGTTTGGCTGGCAGTATTCACATGCAAGTCAAAGACACGGGCGACGAATTGCAAGGCCGTGTGTATACCAACCAAGAATACGCCGCCTATGTGGAGTTTGGTACTGGCGTAAAGGGTAGTGGCACTTATCCGTATCGTATTGACGGATTAAACCTAACCTATAGATCGACACCGTGGTTTATCCCTGCCGACAAAATTGACGCGGCAACAGCCGAGAAATACCACTTTAAAAAGGTATACGGCAAGGATGGCGCGGTGTACTATATGACCTATGGACAAGAGGCACAACCGTTTATGTACCCTGCGTTGAAAAACCACGAAAAAGCCATTAAGCGAAAATTTGCGGAGTGCGTCCGCACTAACGTGAAAAAGAACAGCGAGGGAGGCCAATAACCTATGTATTTACCGAAAACCGATGTGTACAACAGTTTGAAAACGCTGGGCTATTTTGTAGCCCAAACAAAGCCCGCCGTATTCACGGATTTGCCCGCCATCACATTTAGCGTGGGGAACAACGCCGTTTCCGCCGATTTAGACGGTAATATCACCAGCCAAGATATTGAAGTACAGATTGATATTTGGGCAGAGGATAGCGTCACGGCAAGCACAGTTTTAACGCAAGTCGAGGAACTTATGCGGTCTAATCTATATATTCTGTCGTTTAGCAACGACGTACCGAACGCTGGCAACCTACACCATGTCGTGTGTAGGTTTGCCAAGCACGTTTAAAGGAGGTAATAACTATGGCAAATGCAACCCGTACTATGGGCACCACCCTTACCAAGACCAAGAGCGGTAGCGAGAGCGAGGATTTGCGCATCGCTAACTTGACTTCTATTGGTGAGATTGGCGTGGAGAGCGAGGAAATCGACGCCACCGATCTGGACAGCCCCGACAACTACAAGGAGTTTATTGCCGGTTCTAAAGACGCTGGCGAGGTTTCTTTAGCTGGTAATATCAAGGATGAAGCCAACGTCGAAAAGATGTTAGCCCTTGCCGAGAGCCAGTCTATTGAGGAGTGGGTCGTGGCTTATCCCAGCGGCGCAAAGTGGACTTTTAGCGGTTTTGTAAAGTCTTTTAAGGACGGCGAAAAGACCCCCGACGGTCTGGCTACTTTCTCCGCTACCATCCGTATTAGCGGCAAGCCCACCTATACCAAGTCTGCCTAATATGCACTAACAACCGAGGGGGGGTCGCTTTTAGCGGCCTCCCCTATTATTACTAAATCAACGGAGGATGTTATGAGACTTAATCTTAAATACACCGCCATCAAGGTGGACGAAATCGAACAGAGCAAGAAACTGCCTATTGAGAACTGTATCGCTGATACCACCGTTGGCAACCTTGCGCTGTTCATCCAGAAAGGACTTGTTAATGACAGCGGTAGCGTCGGTGTAAGCCGTGCGCAAGCCCTCACCGCCATCGACGAATATCTTGCCGAGAACGACAAGGATGAACTTGTCATGGATATTATGGAGGCATTGATTAACGGCGGTTTTTTATCGCGGGAAGTGGACTTGACGAAGGTGCGAGAACTGAAGGCCAAGCGTCAAGCCCAGCTGATGGCGGAACTGGACGATCAGTAAAAACTTTTGGCGATGTGTGGCGCGACATGGAGGCGGACGCAATAATGATAGGGCTGGACTTGCACTATTATTGGAGTCTAAATCCTAAACAATGGGCTAAACACATTGAGGTTTTTAACAAGAAAGAACAAAGTAGGCTACGGGAGCAGGATTTGCTTAACCACATACTTGGCAAGTACATTGCGTATGCGTTTAACGACCCTAAGAAATATCCCGACAAGCCTTTTTTAGAGAAAAACACCGACTTAAAACCTATGACGGACGAGGAGATGGAACGCCAAGCCCGTCATAATACTATTCGAATGGGAGGTGTTATTAAATGAGTGCGACGACTGTTGATGAATTGCAAGTGATTATTACTGCGAACACGCAACACTTGCAAGAACAGATCAACAACGCGAACAAGCAAATTGAAAAGCTGAAAAAGAAAGCCACCAAAAGCACGGGCGGCGTCTTGGATGCGTTCAAGAAGTTAAAAACGGGCATTGTCGCATTGGGCATCGGCAAAGTTATCACCGACGCCATCCAAAGCGGTATGGATGCTATCGAAAGCGACAGCTTGTTTGAAACGGTTATGGGCGACAACTACGACGCCGTAAAAGCGTGGAGTAATACCGTGGCTGACACGCTTGGTCTAAATGCCATTGCGATGCAGAAAAACATTGGCGTAATCTACAATATGACCAGCTCGATGGGCGTTGCCGGCGATAATGCTTTGAAAATGTCCAAAGGCATTTCGGTGCTTGCCGAGGATATGGCTTCGTTCTACAACTTAGACAGCGCCGAGGCATTTAACAAACTGCGCGCTGGTCTTACTGGCGAAACCGAGCCGTTGAAGGCATTGGGTATTCTTGTAGACGAAAACACCGTCAAGCAAGTCGCGTATAGCGAGGGCATCGCTACTGTTGGTAGTGAGTTGACCCAACAGCAAAAGGTGCTTGCCCGTTATGTAGCCATCCTACGGCAGACGAACACCGCACAAGGCGACTTGGCGAGAACTATTACCAGCCCCAGCAACCAGTTGCGTTCGTTAAAGCAGAGCGTGACGAGTTTGGGTATCGCATTCTCCAACATTTTAATGCCAGTCGTGCAAGCAGTATTGCCGTGGCTTAATGCACTCACTAAAGTTGCTACGCAAGCGGTGAATAGCATTGCGTCGTTGCTTGGCGTTAGCGGCGGAGGGTTGAGCGACGACACGAAAAAGGCAAGCGAAAACACGGGCGGCATCAGCTCCAATTTGGACGACGCCAACAACAGCGCAAAGAAACTGAAAAAGTCGCTGGCTGGATTTGATGAGATGAACGTGTTAAGCGACAATTCCGCCGACGACTCCGCAGGAGCAAGCACGGCTGGTGCTGTGTCCATCCCGCTTGGCTTTGATTTGAGCGAATACGACGCACATTTGGATTGGGTGGAAAGCGACGTCAACGCATTGGCGGAACGCATCAAGACTAAGTTTACCGAGCTGTTCGGTAGTATTGATTTCACCAATTTTATGACGTCGCTGGACGGCTTAAAGCAAAGTCTTGCCCCGCTGGTTGAGAACGTCGGTACTGGTTTGGGCTGGTTTGTGCAGAACGTGCTGGTGCCGATTGCCGGCTGGGTCGTCGAGGATGTTGTACCCGAATTTTTGGATTTGCTGGGCGGCGCCATCGACATTGTAAACCAAGCAATAGAGGACATTAAGCCCATCTTTTCGTGGTTTTGGGACAATGTGCTGTCGCCTATCGCCGAATGGACGGGCGGCGTGTTCGTAGCCGTCTTAAACGGTATCGGTGATGCGTTGAAGTGGATCGCCGACAACAAGATTGCTATGACCATCCTTGAAAGCCTTGCGGTGGCTATTGGACTCGTAGCGGCGGCTATCGGCATTTACAACGTCGTTATGGGCATTTGCAATATCGTGACGGGTGCGTTCGCGTCAATCATGGCGGTACTGACGTCGCCTATCACCCTTGTCGTGCTGGCTATTGCCGCGGTCATCGCCATCATCGCTCTATGTGTTGAGTATTGGGACGAAATCAAAGCGGCGGCGGCGGCGTGCTGGGATTGGATTAAGAACGCTTGGAATAGCGCGGCGACTTGGTTTAATGAAAAAATCGTACAACCTATCGCTGGTTTCTTTTCGGGACTCTGGAACGGATTTAAGGACGGCGCGAAAAAAGCTTGGGACGGCATCAAGTCTGTGTTCAGCGCAGTTGGTGGCTTTTTCAAGGACGTGTTCTCCAAAGCGTGGAAAGGCATCGTGAGCGTATTCTCTACGGCGGGCGAAATCTTTGTCAATATCAAAGACGGCATCGTGTCCGTATTTAAGACCGTTGTTAACGGCATTATTAAGGGCATCAACGCTGTAATCAAACTGCCGTTTGAGGGCTTTAACAAAGTTTTGGAAACCATCCACGGCATTTCCATCTTAGGTGTGTCGCCGTTCGGTTGGTTGACTTGGCGTGCGCCTATCCCGCAAATTCCCGAACTTGCGCGAGGCGGTATTGTAGACCGTCCTACCTACGCGATGATCGGTGAGGCTGGTACCGAGGCGGTCATTCCTATGGAGCGCAATCTGGGCGCGCTGGAAAAGTTGTCGGGAATGATTGCGGAGAAAATCGGCGGCGTTGGCGGCGACATTCATTTAACCGTCAAACTTGGCGAGGACACTATTTTCGACAAGTTTATTGAGTACAGCAGGGAAAAGGCATTTGAAACGAATGGAGAGGTGGTGTTTGCGTGATTTATACTGGCAGTTTAGTAAAAATTGACGGGAACACCATCCCTCATATCGTCAGTTTCAAGGTTGGCCGTTCCAAACTGTGGAAAGACAGCGAGCGTAATATGTCGGGCGATATGCGGGCAACGCTTATCGGTATCTTCCCCAAAATCCAGCTGGAGATTGGATATACGACGCAAGCGGAAATGAGCGAGTTGACGGCGTTGTTGGACAAGGACTTTTTCACCGTGGAATGGTTTGATGTTCGAACGCAGGAAACATACAGCGCACAATACTACGCTGGTGACTACGACGTGGAACTGGACAGCAAGAGCAAGGGACGTTACAAGCCTTTTAGCGTCAGCCTTGTACCATTGAGCAAAAGGAGGTATTAAGTTGATAGTTGTAAGCGACGATTTTAAGACAGCAATGAAACAGCCGGTAAAAGAGATACAAGCGTTCATTGATGCTGGCGACTTTTCCATCCGCGACGAGGACGATTTGATTTCGTTCAAAATCAGTTGCGAAAGTGGTCTGTGTAAATCGGCGATGCGCAAACTGGAGGCTAAATACCTTGGCGAGCATAATTTGGTAGGCAAATGGGTGACCGCTGGATTCGGTGTCAAACTGGCCAGCGGCGCCTATGACCAGTTGCACTATGGCTCTTTTTTGGTCATGGAGCAAACCGTGACTAAGGACACGGGCATCACCGAAATTGTGGCGTATGACAAGATGGTAAACGCTATGACCAAATATGAAAAGTTTGACATAGCTTATCCCGTCGGTCTTTACGCCTATACTAAAGCGTTGTGCGAGGCGTGCAATTTGGAGCTGGGCAACGGCAGTTTTCCCATCCACAACGATTGGCAGATTGAGCGGGAATTGTGGGAGAATATTGACGGCATTACCTATCGTGACATTTTCGTTCAGATCGCTCAAGCAACCGCAACCACGTGCATCATCCACGACGACAAGGTGTGGTTTAAGTCTATCACGGCAACGGGTGAACGGTTGACCTACGACAACATGTTCAAACTGAAACTTGAGCCTATGTACGGCGAAATCAACAGCGTTGTATTAGCCCGTACACCGCAAGAGGACAACGTGTTTAAGCGCGACGAGGAAAGCATCGCGGTATATGGTCTTACGGAGTTTAAAATCGAGAACAACGAGATTGTGGACAAAAACCGCGAGGGCGCAATATTGCCGATTTACAACGAACTGGTCACGCTATCCTATTACCCGTTTGAATGTACCACCGAGGGATTGGGCTGGTATGAGATTGGTGACCATTTCTGCATTGTGAACGATACGGGCGACGAGTTTTACACGACGCTATTCAATTACAACATTACCATTGACGGCGGCATTAAAGAAACGCTTAAAGCGGCGGCAGAGAGCAAAACGCAGACCCAATATCAATATGCTACCAGCATTGTAAAACGGCTTAAAAACGCCGAAATTATCGTCAATAAGCAGGACAATGAGATTAAATCCCTTGTCAGCGATATGTACGACGAGGGCGGCGTCGTTAATCAAAAATACTCGCAGATCGTGCAAGATATTAACGGTATCGTTGCGTCTGTGCAGAATAGCGGTGGTAGCAATCTCATTAAAAATTCGGTTATGTTCGCCGTCGACAAGGACGGCAACCCGTTGGATTGGGTGACCGATGGCAAGGGAACGTTGACCCGTCAAAGTGATACGGCGGCACTATCCAGCGGAGGTATTAGCGGTCATTCGTTTACCCTGCTTGGCAAAGAAGTGTCGCAGAATGTCACGGTCAAGGTAAGCACCGATGCAGACCCCATCACCTATTCGTTCAGTATTCGCATTTCAAAAGGCATTGCTGGCGAGGCTATTGTTACCTTGTTAAACGATTTTGAGGAACACGAAATCTGGATAAAGGACGGAGAAAGCACCGCCTACGTCGAATATGAAATCAAGGGTCTGCACCCCAAACAGAACTACTACAAGGTTATAGTGTCGTCCAGCGGCGGAGATGGTGCCACGTTCACCGACGCTATGTTTGCGGTTGGCGAATACAAAAGCAAATGGACGCAAGCCAACGGCGAGGTTATGAACACGCAAGTGTGCGTGAGCGTTGACGGCATTACTGTGCAACGTGACGACGGCGACTATACCGTTATGTCACCGCAGGAGTTTGCCGGCTATACCAAGGTGAGCGGAACGGCTGAAAAGGTGTTCAGCTTAAACAAAGACGTCACCGAGGTTAAAAAGTTAGAGGCAGAGGACGAATTGAAAATGCCGCCTATTAAGATTGTCCCCGTCACAGCGGGCGACATTCAAGGCTGGGCGTTCGTCCCGACGACGTAAGGGGGTGTGATGCGTGGCAAAAAGCGGATCGTTTAATACCAGCGCAAAAACGCAAGACTACGGCAAACTGTATTTGACTTTTGCGTGGTCAATCAAAAGCCAAGACATTGCTACCAACAAAACCGTCATTAACTGGAGCTTAAAAGGCGCAGGAACTACGGGCAACGCCTATTACAAGGCGGGCAATTTCAAAGTGGTAATCAACGGCGCAACGGTGTATAGCTCAAGCGACAGAATTGAACTGTATGTCGGTACTACTGTCGCAAGCGGCACGGCTACAATCGCGCATAGCACCGACGGCACAAAGACGTTCAGCGCAAGTGCGGAGGCTGGCATCTATGACTACGCCGTGAACTGTAAAGGTAGCGGCAGTTGGGAACTTGACGCCATACCCCGTTATGGTACTGTTGCGCACAGCCTAAACGCCAAGACGGAAACCACCGTCAAAATGAACTGGTCGAGTGACAGCACGGTTGATTATCTGTGGTACAGCACGGACAACGGCACGAGCTGGACGGGCGTGAATGTTACCGACGGCAAAAGCGGCACCTACACCATCAGCAATCTGTTGCCTTATACGACCCACAAAATCAAGACCCGTATTCGGCGCAAGGATAGCCAATTGACTACGGACAGCGGCGCGTTGTCGGTCACGACCTATGACTATCCGTATTGTACTGATGCGCCAGACTTCGTGATCGGCGAGGCGGTAACTTTAAAATTTTACAACCCGTTAAACCGCACGTTTGATTTCACGATACAACGGGACGGCAAAGCGGTGTACACGTGGACGGGCAAGAGTGGCACGTCGTATACTGGCGTTAATGGCACGGAGGCGGTTAACGCGCTTTACGACGCCATTACGGACACTATATCGGCACGCTATGACGTGGTCGTTAAATACGGCACGTCCAGCAAGACCACTAACGGCGACTACTGTATGGTAGACACGGCAGAGTGCAGACCGACATTCGCAGGATTTACCTATCGTGACACCAACACGACCGTCACGAATGTCACCGGCAATAACCAAGTGTTGGTAAAAGGCTTGTCAACCCTTTCGGTCACTATTCCTGCCGCCAATAAGATGGTCACCAAACACGGAGCGACGCCAGACTTTTACAGCATCATTAGCGACACGCAGGATGTTACGAGAGACTATTCTACAAGCGACATTGTGGCCAATCTGGGCGCCGTGACGAGAGGCGGCGTATCGTGGCTAACCGTTTCGGCGCACGACAGCAGAGGGCTGTTTACTGCCGTACAGAAAGACCTTACCGTCGTGGATTATTCCAAGCCTACTGTCGGCATTACGCTTAAACGCTTGAACAATTTTGAGAACAGCACCACGCTAACCGTGAGCGGACAAGTCTCACCCGTCACGGTGGGAGGCGTCGATAAGAACAGCGTGAGCGGCGTTAAATATCGCTATCGCGAGAACGGTGGCGAGTGGCCGTCTACTTATACGCCGTTGTCCGTTACAACGGATGGGGCAAAGTATACTTGTACGAGCGTCACGCTGGATTTGGATAACACCAAGGCGTTTGAGTTTGAGGTTATAACCACGGATAAGTTAGGAACGGCAACGGCAACCGCAAAGGTGGACGTTGGCGTACCCATCTTTATGGTGTCATCCAACAAAAAGCTGTGCTATATGAACGGCAAGCAGATCGCCACGACAGACCAGTTGCCCACCGTTCCCTCAAAGGCAACCATCGTTGGTTATGCCTACCCCGTTGGGTCTGTGTTCATCACGAACACGAATACCAACCCCAATTCGTTGCTGGGCGTAGGGTCTTGGACGCTGATTGACAAAGGGTTTATTTCAGTTAACACAAACGCGGCTGGCACGTCCTATTTTACCCCCGCCACTAACGTGACGAATAACGGCACTTATATTACGCGCGCCGGAAATTCGTTGACGGTAAAGCAAGATTTGATCGTCAACCAAGCGTTGAGCGACACAGACTTTACGCTGGGAAAATTCACGTGGAGCGCAATAGGCATTACCAGCTTGCCGCAAACTGTCAACGACGACGCGACTTTTTCGGATGGCGCAAACGGGGGCATATCGTATAGCATAGCGGCCGACGGCACGTTGAAGCAGTTGGACGTGGTTGGCGTGTCCTCTATTGCTACTGGAAAATCGTTCCACGTATCGTTTACCATGACGATTGACAAGGCGTTTATGGCTGATACTGCGTGCGACAAATTTTATTGGAAAAGAACAAGTTAAAGGAGGGTTTATCTATGAAAAATACTATCTGTGCGATCGGCGGCGCAATCATGACGAGCGCCGCGTATCTGTTCGGCGGTCTTGACACCGCCCTGCTAACGCTGGCTATCGTTATGGCGTTGGACTACATTACGGGCATTTGTAAGGCAATCAAGCAGAAGAAGTTGAACAGCAAGGCGGGCGTGCTTGGCATCCTCAAAAAGTTTGGCTATCTGGTCATTGTAGCCCTGGCCGTCGTCATTGACCGAATGGCTGGCGATACTGGCACGGTGCGTACCTTGGTGATTTACTTCTTTGTAGCCAACGATGGTCTGTCCATCTTGGAGAATTGGGGTGCTATGGGTCTGCCCCTGCCCAAGAAACTGTTTGAGGTATTGGAGCAGTTAAAGAACGATAACGACCCCGAATGATTAAATTTAGAAAGGGTGATACCCGTTGATGGATGTTATTAAGATTACTGTTGACGACAATCACTATTTGCGTTGCCCCGTTGATACCATCGCGCGGGACGGCGAGGGTCACGTAATTAAGTTAGAAATCACTTTCCCCGAAAAACTGTCCTCTTATTGGGTGTACTTGGATTTCAAAATGTCCAACGGCGAAAAGTTTAAGTCGTCCCGTCTTGACGTAGAGGGTAATACGGCGACATACCTTGTGCCGCCTTATGTGCTGTGCGAGGGCAAGTTGAAAATTCAAGTGTTGTTCCAGAACGAGGCTGGCGCGATCTGGAAAAGCTACAAGAAGCCTTTTACCGTGCGCCCCAGCATCAACGCCGTTGACGATATCCCCGACAAGGCGGATTTTATCGCCGAGGCGCAAAAACTGCTGGACGATATTAAGAACGCGGACTACGGCACCCTCGACACCTATTATATAGAGGACTACGCGTTTGCTTTAAGCGACGATAGTGGTAACGTGGCGTTCGTTCAAACCAACGAGGGCGAGGTGCAGTTTTACGGCAAAGGCGAGGGCGGCGGAACTACTGTTGTATACTCGCCCGTTGACTTCGCCAAGTGCGGGTTGCCCGTGCTGTACCTTAATGGTGATACTTCTAAGATGACCAAGGACGACGAGGTGGTGTTGAGTTGCAAATTTGTAACAGCAAAAGCACCAGCTGGAGCGTCAAGCTCTGTCATTTATAACGGCACTTGTAAGTGTAAGTGGCAGGGATCGTCCTCCGTCGAAAGAGGTTACCCAAAACGCAACTACACCATTAAGTTTGATAGTGAGTTTGAGGCAACTCGATTGTGGCCATACGACAGCGAACGAGTGACCAACTTCCCGAACAAGGACGGCGTGGAAGTGTGGGGTAAACAGAAAAAGTATTGCGCAAAGGCTAACTGGATCGACCCGTCTGGCGTGCGAAATGTTGCAAGCGCGAGGTTGTGGGCGTGCATTGTAAAAGACCGTGCTGATAGGTACGGGAATGTCCCCGAAAAACTGTTGAGCGCACCTAACTATGGAGCGATTGACGGTTTCCCCATCATCATCGCCATTAACGGAGAGTTTGAGGGGTTGTACACCTTTAACATTCCTAAAGACGATTGGACGTTCAATATGGGTGATGGTGCGGCGGAGTATGTCGTGGTTGGCGAAAACAACAGCTTAGAGGCTTGCGGTTTTATGGACAAGCCGCAATTTGAGGAAGATGCCAACGGAAATTTGGATTTCGACATTGAGTATATCCCGGACGACGTGGATAAAGGAACCCTTGTTGCCTCCTTCCAAACCGCCGTTAATGCGGTTAATGGTTGCTCTAAATCTGCGGCGTGGGAGGACGAAGTGGCGGAAGTGTTCGACGTTGATTCTGCCATCGACTATCTCATTTTCGTGTGCTGTATCGGTGCGCGCGATAATCTCCGCAAGAATGCCTTGTACGCCACTTATGATGGCAAGAAATGGTTTATGAGTGCATATGACCTTGACACCACTTTTGGAGCGAACGTACACGGCAAGGGTTGGTATTCCGTGGTGAACGACCGCAATCAGTTTGCGGAATCGTGCAAGATGCACCGAGCGTTTGACCGCATCGTTAAATACAGCACCGCAAGACTTGTAGATCGTTATGACGAATTGCGTGGCGGTATCTTGTCGGACGAAAATGTGTGGTATGTGTTGCAGAACTTTGCAAACGATATTCCCCGTGCTGTCTACAATATGGATGCGGAAAGATGGGCGGATGAATGGGACGGCAAGATGAGACCTATGCCCTCTACAACCACCGCGAACGTGGAGAACTATATGCACTATTATCGCATGCATTGTGCCTATCTCGACAAAGAGATTGAGGCATTGCGAGCAAAGGGGGTCTAAACTATGGGCGTTTTAATTAGAATCAAAGGGGCGAAATTCGTAGACCCGTACATTATCACCACCGTAGAAGTCCCCACTTGTAAGCACGTATATGATGATGGCGTAGTCACGAAAACGCCTACTTGCACCGAGGACGGCATCATCACCTATACTTGTACGCTCTGCGGCGCTACCAAGACAGAGGTTGTCCCCGCTGTTGCTCATAACTATGTGGACGGTGCGTGTGCCGTATGCGGTAAGGCTCTGCCTGTGACCATCGCCGACTATCCTGTCCAAGATGGCTTGCAGGGTCTATATGACTTGGGCGGTACGGCAGAGGCGAGCGTGACAAACCACGCACAAAAACCGACCTACACGCCGAGCGGCGGCACACCTAAATTGGAGGGCGTAAACGAGGGGGATATTGCGGGCAACTACGTCACCTTCTCCGGTGCCACCAATGGGTGCCGACTGTCCACTTATCTGCGTATACCATTAGTAGAGGAAGGTCTTACCTATGTAGCCTTGTTTAGCGTCACCGAGGCAAACGGCAAGAGCGATAGACCGATCATCAGCAATTGCAACGGCAGTGGCGGCGTTGGCTTCCGCCTCGGCAACTGCGGTGTTCGATATGTGAGTAACGGCGTTGCATATGCGCCGCCTAACTATACCTATGACACTCCCATCGTCTCGGACAAGTTTGCCATCTTGGCGGTTACGTTTGACGCAAATGGGTACAGGGTGGTGCGCTATACCAATAACCGAATCGTCGAGTGGGATGCGAAGGATACCGTCATTACCGATTGGGGTGGTGGTGCTATCCAGCTCGGTGGCGAGAGTACTTCGTCTGTCTCTACCGCCACCGCACACATTTCCCTTGCGGCTGTCCATACGGGCAAGCTGACCGATGCGCAGTTGGAGGAAGTTTGTAAATTCGTGTACGACTACGGCGTGCAGAAACACGGCGAGGAGAATATTGAGTAAAGGAGGGCGAAATCATGTTTAAAATCGCATTAAGCGCTGGCCATTATTTGAAGACGGCTGGCAAACGGTGTCTAAAGAAACTGGACAAAAACGAGACCCGTGAGTGGGTATTGAATGACCGCATTTGTGACAAGATTGAGGAGAAACTCAAAGCCTATGACGGGTATCAGTTGCTCCGCGTAGACGACACCACGGGCGCAACCGACGTGTCGATCGCCAACCGTTGCAAAAAGGCGAACAGTTGGGGCGCAGACTTTTATTTGTCCATCCACCACAACGCCGGAATCAACGGCGGTACTGGTGGCGGCGTGGTAGCCTACACCTACACCAACGTGGACGTCAAGACCGCATCGTGGCAAAAGGAACTGTACGACGCTATCATCGCCAAGACGGGCTTAAAAGGCAACCGCTCCACGCCGTTGGCAAAAGCCAATCTTGCCGAATGCCGACTCACCAACATGGCGGCCGTCCTGCTGGAATGTGGATTCATGGACAGCGCAACCGACGTTCCCGTTATTTTGACCGAGGAATACGCCGATAAGTTGGCGACCGCTTGCGTTGAAGTTATCGTCAAAAAGGGCAAGCTAACCAAAAAGGTTGTCGTGGAACAGCCTACTACTGGCGCCGTCTATCGTGTGCAAGTGGGCGCGTACTCCGTCAAGGCTAACGCCGAAAAGCTGGTAGAGTCTTTGAAAAAGGACGGCTACGACGCATATATTACCACCTAATTAAAAGGCCAAGGGTTTAACCGCCCTTGGCCTCTTTTTTTATTCCCATTTTTACTTTATTTATTGACAAAATTACCCAGCGTATGTATAATGGGCTTGTTTTGCCGAGATGTAGCGCAGTTTGGTAGCGCGCCTCGTTCGGGACGAGGAGGCCGCAGGTTCAAATCCTGTCATCTCGACCAAGAAAGCCGCCCTTTTTACGGGGCGGCTTTTTGTTTATCGTCATTTCCATCATCGGTGAGCAGATGAATTAGCGCACCAATGATGGAAGTGGTGCGCATAAATTAAGCTTTGAGCGTTATGTCCAGCTCAAAGGGCGTTTGTGCGTATCGGTGTCCCCTACCCTCTCTATTATAATCTATCCGTTCTATACAAGCCTTTAACAGCTTGTTCTTATGCTCTGCCGATGCGTTCGGGTCAAGCAAGGCGTCCAGAGCATCACGGAACAGCATTACCTTTTCCGCATAATACGCCACCGTCGTGGTGTCGTTTCTCGCCTCCTCTATGGCTTGCGTAACAGCCTCAATCTCTGCCAATACCTTTTCGTTCAGTTTGTCAAACACAGCCTTGGGCATACCCTCCTCGCTGTACTTTTCCCATTGTGACAGCTCCTTGCGTCGTAGATCGGCGAGCCTTGTCTCCAGCCGTTTAATCTGTTCGGCACGTTTGGCGGCGTCGTTCTGCCCGTTATTTTTTATGTGGATTTCAAAATCGGCAATACAAGCCCTTAATGCGTCTATCACCTTTTCCAGCACTTCGTGGTACGTTACGGAATAGGTGCCGCAATACGCTTGGTTGTCGCATAGCAAACGGGGCGCGTTTCTCTCGTTGCCGTCCTTATCCTTGTATGTGCGGTAAGACATAGCACGGCCACATTTGCACCATACAAGACCAGCAAGCGGGTTGCGTATTTTCGCGCACGATTTAGTGCGAGTGTTCCTGCCCTTCTTGGCTTGCGCACGTTCAAACAAATCGGCGTCAATGATTGCTGGGTGCCGTCCTTCGTACACGTCGTAGTCTGGATTTATCGGGCGTGACTTTGTAATCTCTCCGTCCACAACGATGTTGACTTCCTTAAATCTATTCCAAACGACAAACCCTGCGTAGTGTTTGTTTTGCAACATACATTTGATCGTTGCCGTACTCCATAGCGATCCTTTTCTGGTTGGGTAACCAAGAGCATTTAACCTATGTGCTATGTTGGTCATACCCATATCCTCGTTGACATACCAATCAAACGCAAGCCTGACAGCCTCCGCCTCACGTTCGTTAATTTTGAGCGTGGGGCGTTTTCTTTTGCCATCCATCACCCAATCTTTGTCGTAGCCATACGGTGCGGTGTTGCCGATGTACCAACCGGCGCGGAGGCTTTCCAAACGGCCTCGCTGGTTAATCTTTTTGTAATATTCCAAATAATCGTTGCCCCGCTCCAATTCGCGCTTAAAGCGTTCCCGATCGTACTCGTCGCTCAAATCATAGATGGCGTCGGGCGTAATGACAAACGTGTTAGTGTAGCGCAACAATTTGATAACACGCCCTGCGTCCTCCAGATCGCCACGGGATAGACGTTGTGCGTCTACGGTTAGTATAGCTTTATACTGTGGCTGTTCAATCAGCCGTAGTATGGTTTGAAATTCTGGTCGAGCCGCTATGGTCTCGCCCGATACAACCTCACGGAACGATTGCGCTGTTGGCACCAATCCGCCCAGCCGTACCTCGCACCACCTATCCAATATAGCGTCGTGCTTTTCCAGCACCTCGTCAATCGTTAATAATGGGTCATCACTACGGGATTTACGGCAGTATTTCAAGATATTCTCTGCCGCTATTGTGACGCCATGATATTCAAACATATTCTCACTCCTTTCTTAAAAAACGAACAAATGTTTGCATCGTCCACACAATAGGACAATGCGTTGTATATAATTATTTTTGAAGCCATCCGTTGGTGTCGAGCGCAATGTCGAACACGAGCAGACTAACAATAATGCTTACAAGGACAACCACAGCGACCACAAGCATTTTCTTGTCGCGCTGTAAAGATTCCGCGTACTTCTTCACGTCGTCCAACCGTTCGCGCAACGCCTCAATACGGGTTTCATATGCCTCCCGCAAAACCATAACGGCATTGTTCTCAATTTCGCTTTCCTTTTTTGCCCCTACTATATCGTCCATTGACCCACCGACACACGTGACCAGCTTAACGATCGTGTCAAATCTGGGGTCGGGCGTTTCCCCCGACAATATTTTTCTAATTGTAGCCTCCGGCACGGTACTCAATTTTGACCATTCGGCACAACTTATATCCGCCTTAGTTTTCAAGGCTTTTAAACGGTCTTTAACCACATTTTACCACCCTTTTACCCGTGTATTATGACGCTTTTTTCCTTATTCGGGCATAGGCGCCCAAATTTGTGTATTGCTTTTCTGCTGAAAAAGATTTACATTTTTGCCAACAATTACCGAGTGACATCGACAAGCCCTCGGTGCTAAAATTTTCTACAATACATATTTACCGTAAAGGAGAAATGAAAAATGACAAAGAAAGAAAGAGAATTACTCACCCTTATCCGCGAAAACGAAAACCCAGAGCAAGCGTTGCTCACCGCCGTACTCATTATCGGTCGCGTGTTAGAGCAAAGCGAATCAAATCAATCACTAACTGTTGACGATCTGCCGGCACTTGCCTAAACAATTCTAACAACATTTGTTCCCCATCTGTTATATCGGCCAATGGTTCCACGGCCTCTTTAACTGGACGCTTATCGTCTGTTGCGCCGATTAAATAGTCTGGGCTTACTCCAAGGTAATCGGCAATCGCATTTATAGTTGTTTGCTTAATTCTCCCGATTTCCGCCGTCTCATAGCGATATATTGTCGCCTTATTCATTCCCAACGCCTCGGCCAATTCTATTGCAGATATATTACGTTCCTCACGACACGCCTTTAATCGTTGCGCAAAAATCCTCATATCCATTCTTATTTCCTCCTTTCATATTCGTATAGTGTTCAGCCCCATTGTAACCACAAATGATATAAAATGCAACAGATATGCGAAAATAATTTTAAATTTCGCAAACTTTTTTTGAAAAAACGCTTGACTTTTTCGCACGATGCGAATATAATGGCATTGTCGATGTCGCACGGCGCAACATTCGACAAAAACCGACAATGAACGACAAACGAAGGAGTGAAGCAAAATGGTGTGGCAAATTGTAATTGTGTTTTTGGTGTCATGGTTTGCGCTCCCCGCCATCCTAATCGTATCGGCGGCGATCTATAAAGTTGTCACCAAAAGCCCTAAGGGAGTTATCCAGATACTTGACGACATGTAAGGAGGTGAACGTATGCTGAATACAAGAGCGGTCAAGGCACGTATGGTGCTGTTGGGACTTACCCAGCCCGAAGTCGCCAAGGCGATGGGCATCAACGTGGCGACATTCAACGCCAAACTAAACGGTACGCGACGCATTTACTTAGACGAATATACCAAACTGTGCCAAATCTTAAAAGTGACTACGCCGGAGGAAAGCAAAGAGCTTTTCGGTGTGGTCTTAAATTAAACCCGCGTGTCGCATAGTGCGACCTTTAGCGTCGCATTGTTCGCATAAAACTTTAACGGCATAGGGACAAACGGGGCAAACATAACTTGTAAGGGGTGATGATATGCAATGTCGAGTATTTGAATATCCTAACGCAACAGTACGGGTGCATATACCCGACCTTGCGCCGGAGGAAAAGGAAAAGTGTATGCGCGAGATTAAATACGCCGCAGAGATACTATTAAGAGGAGTGATAGAAAATGACGCAAAAAGAAATGATACTGCGCTACATTGACGATTTCGGCAGTATCACGTCGCTCCAAGCGTATGCCGATTTGGGTATCACACAGCTTGGCGCGCGGATTAAGGAGCTTAAAGAACTGGGCTACTCGTTTAAGACGGTGCCGCAAAAAGGCGTAAACCGATACGGAAAACCCACGCATTGGGTCAAATACTACTTAGATAATGGAGTGTGCTAACAATGGATAACAAGATGAACATTTTTCAACGCATGGCGGCGATCACCGAGGAATTGCGAACGGTGGCGAAAAATCTCACCGTCCCCACGGGCGGCAAAAGCTCATACAAGGCCGTCAGCGAGCGTGACGTTCTGGATGCGGTCAAGCCGTTGGAGGCTAAGTACGGCGTGTATAGTTACCCTGCCAGCCGTAATGTGCTGGAGAGCCATATCCTCGAAAGCGAAAGCACCTACAACGGACAGACCAAAAAAACAACCACCTTTATGACACGCATTGAAACGCTGTACAGATTTGTCAACGTGGACAACCCCAGCGAATACGTTGAAACGGTCACTTTTGCCGAGGGCATTGACAGCCAAGACAAGGGTAGCGGTAAGGCTATGACCTACTGCGACAAGTACGCGTTGATGAAGTCGTACAAGATTAGCACGGGCGACGACCCCGACCAAGAGGAAAGCGAGGACAAGCACTATAAGCCCTCCCCTACCAAAGCAAAAACGCCCCGTGAACGGCTGATTGCCAAACTGCATGAACTGAATATTGACATTAACGCATACGCCGCCGAGAAGGGTCTGGGCAAAGGCACAGACGATGCAACCTATTTGGCGTTGCTGGCAGAATTGGAGGGCGTAGATGTACGACGTAACGGTTGACAGAGATAGATACATTGGCGGTAGCGACATCCCCATCATTATGGGCATTAGCACATTTAACACCCGTTGGGGTCTTTTGCAAGAAAAAGCAGGGTTAAAGGAGAACACCTTTACGGGCAATCGCTACACCGAATATGGCAACATTCTTGAACCGCAAATTCGTGAACATATCAACGGCAAACGCAAAAAGCGGTTTGCGCCGGAGCAAGTAATCGTGGACGATCTGCGAGGCAACACCGATGGTTTTAACGGCGACACCGTGCTGGAGATTAAGACCACGTCGCACGTGTTCGACACCGTGGATGAATACAAGGTGTACTTGGTGCAGTTGCTTTTCTACATGCAGTTGTACGGCGTCAAAAAGGGTAAGTTGGCGGTGTATAGTCGCCCCGACGATTTCAGCCCCGTATTTGACGCAGAACGGCTTAAAATCTACGATATTACGCTCAACCAGTATACAGACCTACTGGCAGAGATAAACGCCGAAATCGCCCGTTTCCGTGATGATTTGGAACGCTTGCGAAATAACCCGTTATTGACCGAGCAAGACTTCCAACCCACCGAACTGGTGGCAATCTCCAAGTCGGTGCTGATGCTGGAACAGCGCATGGCAGAGTTTAAGACCATTGAGGCGGAACACAAACGGATGAAACAAGCTTTGTTTGACGCTATGGAGCGATACGGCGTCAAGAGCTGGGAAACGCCAAACGGCGCCAAAATCACCCGTGTGGATGCTGTACCCGCATCGGTTAAAGTCGTGACGGAGTTTGACGAGGCGGCATTTAAGGCTGAAAACCCTGCCTTGTATGCGATGTACCAGCACGACGTTGAAAAACGCACGGCTGGCAAGAATGGCTATGTGAGGGTGACGCTATGCACGAATTAACGGGAACTATCAAAGACCTTAACATAGATTACCAAACGGGCAATGCGATGATTACATTCGTTGTAGACCAAAAGCAAGTGGCTATTAACTGCTACAACGAACTACATGCCGCCGATCGGCTGACCATAAAAGTGGACAAGCACCGAGAACGCCGCTCACTTAACGCCAACAACTACGCTTGGGCGTTGCTTACCGAGATTGGCAACGTGATGCGCTTGAACAAAGACGACGTGTATTTCCTAATGCTAAAAAGATACGGTCAAAGTGAGATGATAAGCGTAAAGGACGGCATCCCCATTGGTGAGTATGTCAAATATTGCGAACGAGCAGGAGAAAGCTGGCTGAACGGCACCTTGTTTAAGCACTACCGAGTATACAAGGGGTCAAGCGAGTTTACCAAGGAGGAAATGGCGGTGTTTATTGACGGCGTGGTGCAAGAGGCGCAGGGTTTGGATATAGACACCAGAACGCCGGATGAAATCGCCAAATTAAAGGATTTGTGGGGTGAGTAATGAAAATTGGATTGATTGATGTTGACGGCCACAATTTCCCAAACATTCCGCTTATGAAATTGTCGGCGTGGCACCAGTCTATCGGCGATAGCGTGGAATGGTACGACCCGATGTTTTCAGGGCATTTGGACAAGGTGTATGTCGCAAAGGTGTTTTCCTTTACACCCGACTACGAATACCACATTGACGCCGACGAGGTTGTGTATGGTGGTAGCGGTTATTGTATCAGCCTTGTGGATGACAAAGAGGTGTACGACAAAAGCAAAGACATGGACTTGCCGCCGGAAATCGAACACATATACCCCGATTATTCAATTTATGGCATTACAGACACGGCGTATGGGTTTCTGTCGCGAGGGTGTCCAAGAGGCTGTTCGTTCTGCCACGTAGCCGCCAAAGAGGGACGGTGTTCCTACAAGGTTGCCGATCTAACCGAGTTTTGGAATGCGCAAAAAAACATTGTATTGTGCGACCCGAACATTTTGGCTTGTAAAGATTGGCGAAACCTACTGCAACAGTTGATTGATAGCGGGGCGCGTGTTGACATTAATCAAGGGTTGGACATTCGCCTTATGACAGTGGAAAAGGCGCAAATGCTTAAACGGATTAAAATGCAACAATTACACTTTGCATGGGATAGATACCAAGATAAAGACGCTATCCTGCCCAAGTTTAAGATGTTTAAGGATGTTACGGGAATAAACGAACGGAACTTGATCGTATATGTGCTATGCAATTTTGACACGACCATAGGACAAGACCTTGAACGCATATACACATTGCGCGAGATGGGATATTGGGCGTATGTGATGCTCTATGACAAGGAACACATACCGAAAGGACACCCGTTGCGTAAAATGGCGAGATGGGTAAACAACCGTTTTATCTTCGCGAAATGTGAACGCTTTGAGGACTATTTGAAAGGCGACCAAGACGATGGCGAAATCCATATTACAGACCAACAAAGAGTGCTACTTTTGCGGTAGCCAAAATTGGCTGGAAAGCCACCACGTTTTTAACGGCAACCCCAACCGAGCGTTAAGCGAAAAATACGGGCTAAAGGTGTGGTTGTGCCACGCGCACCACAACGAGCCACCCAACGGCGTACACCACAACGCCAGTATGGATGGATGGCTAAAGGCCACCGTACAACTAAAAGCAATGGAACACTACGGCTGGAGCGTTGATGCGTTCCGCAGTAAATTTGGAAAAAGTTATATTTGAAAGGAACTAAAGATATGTTGAACGAGATTATTTTGCATGGCAGATTGACCGACACTCCCGAACTGAAAACCACCAACAGCGGCAAGAGCGTGTGTAGTTTCACGCTGGCGGTTGAGCGTGACTTTTCCACCGATGGCGACAAAATTACCGACTTTATCAACATTGTGGCGTGGAACAAGACCGCCGAATTTGTCAGCCGCTATTTTACCAAGGGTAAGCAGATGATCGTCAAGGGCAGTTTGCAGACCCGTAAATACCAGACGCAGAACGGCGAGAACAGAACGGCAATCGAGGTTGTGGCTGACAAGGTTTACTTTGCCGGCGACAACGCAAAAGCTCCCGCCGTCCAGCAGAACGTTAGCCAGTTTGAGGAAATCCCCGAATACGGCGACTTGCCGTTTTAAGGAGGGGACTAAATGAGTTGGGTTTTGTTCATCTGCTGGTCACTATTCGGCGCGATTATCCTTGCGGGCGAGCGGGTTAATAAATTTGATTTCTGCATGTGCTGGGTTACGCTGTTAGCACAACTACTATTTCAAGCGTTAGGGGCATAAACGATGGCAATAAACAGCAAGCAAAAGGGCGCACGCTTTGAACGATTGCTTGCCTCAAAACTACGGGAATATGGCTACGACACACGGCGGACAGCACAATATTGTGGCAACACGGGCGATGCCGCCGACGTGGTCGGCCTCCCCCATATCCACATTGAGGCAAAGCACCAAGAGCGTATGCAGTTATACGAATGGATGGCGCAAGCCAAACGGGACGCCAAAGGCGGGGACTTGCCAGCGGTGTTTCATAAGAAAAATAACGCCAATATCCTTGTAACGATGGAGTTTGAGTCTTTTATGGAGTTATATAAACGGGCGGAGAAAAACGCAGAAAAAGAGGTGGCGAGCGATGATGTTGTGTGATCTAACAGGCGAAAGATACGGACGCCTTACAGTTTGCTCGCGGGTGGAGGATAAAATCTATCCGTCTGGCAAAAGGGGCGTTGCATACCTTTGTAAATGTGATTGCGGAAACGAAACCATTGTGATTGCGTCAAATCTGCGTGGCGGACACACATTAAGTTGCGGGTGTTTGAGCGTGGAGTCGAGAAAACAAGTGCATAGT